>CALGTK010000027.1 GCA_937904325.1 uncultured Planctomyces sp. | reverse complement strand
TGACGACAGCCGGGAGTGAAGAGGCCATTGATTGCGTGGTCAATCTGATCACATCAGTAGCATGCATCTCTCATGACAACCTGCAATCGGGCGATCCGACCGGGGCAGTTACGGGCTTTCCCTTCGACGCACTGGTCGCGATCACCGGGGGCATTTTCTGAGCCGTAAATGAATCACTGCGAACACGGGGAATTTCATGGTGCCCCCAAGACTCCGAACGTTTTCAACGGATGAGATTTCGCAGTCATGTCCGGCTCTGGGGCGATTTCTGATTGCGGTTTGTACGAAAACATCAGGGCATGCAGTCTTTTTTCGATTTGCCCCTAACCGGCAGCTGGTTCTGGCTATTGTCCTGTGATGAACACGGATCAGAACTCACCTGCGGACACGATTCGGCAGATCAGCCTGCATCAGGCGTCGCTGCTGGCGTATATCCTCGCGCTGCATCCTGATCGCAGTGAGGCTCAGGATATTCTGCAGGAAACGAATGTCGTGCTCTGGCAGAAGATCGGCGAGTTCCGGCCGGGGACAAACTTCAGGGCGTGGGCGTTTCGGATCGCGTATCTGCAGACGCTGGCTCACTTCAAGCGGACGAAACGCAGTCACTGGCTGGGGTTCTCGACTGAGCTGATTGAGACGCTTGCCGACGAGGCCGAGCCGCTGCTGACCGACCTTGAGCAGCGGCAACGCGCGTTGCGACATTGCGTCGAGAAGCTGCCAGCGCAGGATCGCGACATCGTGCGTGCTCACTACGAAAGCGAGCAGCCGCTCGCGGAACTCAGTGCTCGACTGGGGCGAAGTGTTGGTGCTTTGAAACAGGTGCTGTTCCGCGTGCGGCGGACATTGCGTGCCTGTATCGAAATCCAGCTTACGGAGGGAGCAGGAGATGTCTGAACCGGACGCACTCGAAGATCGGGAGTTAACGGAGTTGCTCGAAGCCGTCGCAAATCGTGATGTTTCCGCAACTCAGCAGGAACGGCTGGCAGAGCGACTGGCGGCGGATCCCGATGCGCGAGCAGAGTTCATTCAGGCGACGGCCTTCGAGGCGATGCTGGCTTATGAGTTCCCGGTGGCTGATGCTCGCGTGGCTTCGAGCGCGCTGGATGTTTCCGATCCTGAACCACATGCACGCAAGTGGGGAGCGACCAGGACTGGCTGGTTCTCAGTGGTTGTCGGCGTCGTGATTCTGCTGGTCGGGTGGGTCGCTTTTCAGACTCATCATGGGACTCCGGACAACGCCGCAGACGTCGTCGGCCGTTTCGCTGACCTGAGTGACAGTCGCTGGATGGATCCCGCAACGCAAGTGTTATCCGGCGACGCCATTCGCACTGGGCAACGGATCGAGTTGTCGTCGGGTTCTGTTGAAGTGCTGTTCAACACGGGTGCCCGACTGAGGATCGTCGGCCCAACCATCGTCGAGCCGCGGACGGACAACAGTGTGTATCTGACGCTCGGCGAGGTGCACCTGGTGGCCGAGACGCCGGAATCGAAAGGCTTCACGGTCGTCACGCCGACTTCGAAGTTCGTCGATATCAGTACGGCCTTTTCGGCAAGGGTGTCACCGGATGGCCTCAGTCGCTTGAACGTGTCCGAAGGCGAGGTTGACGTCGTCCTGGAAGGGACCGAACGATCGCCCCGACTGCGTGCCGGTGAAACACTGTATGTCGAACCCGGCGAGGGACAGGTCATGACCCGCATCGAAGAAGGAGACGGGACAGCTGACTTTCGGTTCCCAACCATTCAGCCGCCCAGTCGCGAGGACTATGCGGATCAGTCATTGGGGCACACTACGATACGTGTGGCGCAAGGTCGGCTCAGGTATCAACCTGGCCAGAGCGGGCCAGCCGCAGTTCTTCTCGATGGCAGGGGCCAATCGCAGCAGGATGCTCCAGGCGAGTCCGCATTCTTCCAGGACCGCGCCTACGGCAGCTTTCTCGTCGATCTCGGCGAGGCGGTGACTGTATCCAGGGTCAATTCGTATTCCTGGCATCAACACCTCATCGATCCGACGCATCGCACGAGAGCTCAGCAACGATTCACTCTCTATGGTTTTTCAGGGGATGAATTGCCAGATCTCACTTTGCCTCCTGACGAATCCGGCTGGACGCGGATCGCTCGGGTGAACAGCGATCACTTTTTCAAGGTGAGAGAGTTACTCGATCGTCCGGCCCAACAAGCGTGTTCAATCACCTCGGCTGGTGGAGACATTGGACGATTTCGGTATCTTCTGTGGGAAGTGAAAAGAAACACATTTTTTGGTGAATTCGATGTCTTCGTGTCGCCTTCGCGAGCGGCTCGTTCGACGAAAGGCGAATGAAGTGAAAGTCCTGAAGTACTTAATTGCACTGGCACTCGCTTTTCTGTCGAGCAGCGGGCTCGCTGATGCTCAGAAAAATGACGGCCGAACGAACCCGGTTGCCGTGCAGTTGAATTCCAATGTCTTGTCCGGATTCTTCCAGAAGCACTGCGTGAGCTGTCATGGAGCAAAGACGCAGAAAGGCGATCTGCGGCTCGACACGCTCAACCAAAAGCTGACGACAAGCGTTGTGGCCGAGCGGTGGCAGGAAGTTCTGGATGCGCTGAATCTTGGACAGATGCCACCGGAAGGCAGACCTCGTCCTGCGAACGAGGAGCTGGAGCCGGTGCTGGAACACCTGACGGACTCGTTGCTGCTGGCGAAGAAGCGGCTTTCTGAGTCCGGTGGTGATGTTTTTCTGCGGCGGCTCAATCGACGTGAGTACCAGAACACGATCGAGGACTTGATCGGTCTGAAGGTGAATCCTGAACTGATTCCACCGGACGATATCGCGGAAGGGTACGACACCGTTGGCCACGACCAGCAGTTCTCGGCGTATCACTTTGATGGTTACTTCGAGGCTGCGAAGAAGATCGTCGAAACCGGACTGTTCTGGGCGGATCGACCTCGCGCGGAACCGAGTATCAAGAAAGAAGAAGTCGAACGACGAATTGAGAACCTGCACAAATACGTCCGTACCTACGATGCGATGATGGCTCGCATCAAGGCGGGAGAAGGATTTGAAAAGCTGGAATTTGATGATGAGAAACAACTGCAGATGTATATCGCCCGTCACCCCAAGCGGACAGGCGCACGACGGGAATATCTAAAGCAGCCACATTTGAATAGCGGCGTCTACCTCGACAGTGAAAACATCAAGACTGGAGTATCCATCGCTGAGTCAGTCGATCCGCGGGCAAGCTATCGTCTCCGTGTCGTTGGAGGGCTGAACGGCAACCCGCCGCTGCTTCGCCAGTTCGTCGATGTCAGGCTCGGTGTGACATCGATTGGACAACTCAAGATGGATGGCACGGTCACGGAGCCCAAAGTTCAGGAGATAATCTATCGACCAACGATGGATCTGCAGAATCGGGCCGTGGTCAACATCAACGAAAACCGGAACACTAACCCGAAGATCGACGCCTATGTCAAATCCATCGATCCCGGCGGAGCACAGTCGTCGGTCTGGATCGATCGGTTGGAAAGTGAAGGGCCGTTTTACGCTGAGCCCACAATCTTCGAGACGCTTTACGATCGCTACATTGGTAAACATACCGGTGGCCTGAACAAAGACGGTTCGACCAGTACGACTGGTGTAAAGACTCCCGGCCGACGGAAAAATTCACCCGGCAAACGGAAAAGCAGGAAGGATGTAAAGCAGGAGACCATTGCAGTCGAGGTGACTCCGGAACAGAGAGCCGAGGAAGACAAGCGGGTGAGACGATTCATTGAAGAATTCGCTCTTCATGCCTTTCGGAATAGAAAGCCTTCTCCTGAGCTCATCGAGAAACTGTACGGCATCTATACCCTGCGGCGGGATCACGATCACACGCTGACCAGTGCGCTGGTGACACCGCTGGCGATGATCCTCAGCTCGCCGAGCTTTCTTTACTTAGTGGAAGACGCGCCAAAATCAGACGAGAGAATCATCAGTCAGCAAGAGTTGGCCAATCGTCTCTCGTACTTCCTCTGGAGTCGCTCGCCTGACAAGGAATTGTTGCGGGTGGCTGACAAGGGGAAGCTCTATGAAGTTGATGTTCTGAAGACTCAGGTCCAGCGGATGTTGGATCACCCGAATCGCTGGGCGCTGGCCGAAGGTTTCATGGCCCAATGGGCGGACCTGAAGCGCTTTGACGACATCGCCATCGACCTCAATAAGCACCACCGCTTCAACAATGGGATTCGTCGTTCGGCACGGCTCGAAGTGCAGCACTTTTTCGACACCCTGATCGAAGAGAATCTCGGCATCGATCAGCTTATCGATTCCGATTTCGTCGTCATCGACGGTTTGCTGGCTGATCACTATGGCTTCGATCTGCCGGAATCCGGCAACCATTTTCGCAAAGTTGCGTTACCGGACTCTTCACCGCGCGGCGGCATGCTGGGGCAGGTGGCCTTCCTCACGATGGGTTCCAACGGCGAACGTTCTTCACCGATCATTCGTGGAGTCCTCGTCGCGGAGAAGTTCCTGAATCAGACAATCGCGTCTCCACCGGCCAACGTGCCCGAACTGGCTTCGGCCAGCGACAAGGCTCTGCCAAT
>CALGTK010000026.1 GCA_937904325.1 uncultured Planctomyces sp. | reverse complement strand
GTCGTGCGACAGTCCCAGCACCCCGACTCTTGTTTTACCAGACATAACTTCAACACTCCGCTCTTCAATCACAATACCTTACCAACCATCTTTTGCAGAGAACCTGCTCATCTTCCACTTTGACCCGGATACTGCAGCTGCGTATTCATTCTACCGGATGCCCGCCGTACTCTTCGCTCATGACTCTCAGGATTTACCAGCCAGGCCGCAGGACTCCTCTGCATGAGACAGGTAACGATCACTTACAATGTGGTCTGGGTTCAAGCTCGCGTCCAGTCAACTTGACGTTCGCTCGCCACTTCAAATTCCAAGTTCATCACGAGCGTAGTCCAGACTCTGACGAACATTCGTGTCCTCACGAACGAGCTGTTCTTCCGGTGACATCCGAGAAACATATTGCAAACTCCGAGCCGAATGATCACGGACATAACGCAATGTCGACGCTAACGCTGTGGCCCGGCGTCCCGGAAACGTTGTCCAGTAACTGTCGGCAAGACACGGTACTTTAAGCGGGTCCCGTGTAATCAATTCCAGCGTAAAACGGATAGACGGCCGAGCTTTCTTCAGAATCTGAACCATGCGCATGAGATCCAGACCCCCCTGCCCCAACGGAATATCTCCCAGCAGAAACCCATCAAAGTATGCCAGCAGTGCTTGATCTTTGAGGTGGACTGAATGTGCCCACGGAGCGAACTTCTCGACCGTCTCAATTGGATCCTCAAGCAACGCGAAGCTATTTCCCGTATCGACGCACGCCCCAACGAACTCACTACTGATATGCTCAAAGAGCTTGACTCGCTGATCGTCGAGGTGATCCTTGTGATTCTCAACAGCAATCGGAAGGCGGTACTTTTCTGCGACGGGAGTACCGCGTTCCAGCATCCGGCGTCCGCGAACATCGAACTCGTCAAACATCTCGATCGACTTGAAGTACTCATATCGCCGCCCCGGAATGATCGTCGTTCGCGCAGCCCTGGCACCAACATCGGCCGCAGACTTCATCTCGCGATCAAATCGGACAACATCAGTCTCATCCTTCGGCAGCTTTACAATCGCTTCAATGTACAAAGCATGTTTTTCGGCATACGTCCTCAAACGCCGAACTGCTGCTGCATCCAGTATGCCCAACGCACATTGCATCCCACCAGCACCGACGCTCCGACAGTACTCAAGGAAGTTGTCGGGAGAGTAAAGATCGAACTGCTGGTCCCTGCTGCGAAGAGCGTCGCGGCGAAATCGAGCGCAGTAGAGAACGAGACCGAGTTGCGACTTCCCCGTCGCGACATCCGCGCGTGCATTCGCAGACAGCAGTGACGACGACACAGCCCCAGCCAGACCTTGCAGCAGGACTCGTCGGTTAAAGCTGAGTTCCAAATCATCGGCAGACAAGAATCCGGCCTCCCTTTCGAAATCGAACCGTCGCGACTGCAGCGTTCGACTACTGACGTTCGTTCACATCGCGCGTCGCCTTCATTTCCCTGGCTGCTTCGGAAGAGCCAGCTGAGTCGGAGACAAATCAACTTTCGCACCATCCTGAGGGACATCAACCTTCGCGGTCCACAAGATCGAGTTGACGATCATTCGTCGAAACGGTTCTTGCTGAAAGTTTCGATAATAATGTCCGAGCGTTGTCCCAAACGCACGACCGCCATTCTCACGCTCGTACGCCCATCCAACGACGACGGGTTTGTCAGCAGCCATGACTTGCAGGATTGGAGCCGCCTTCTCACCGATTGTCGGATTCAGGTAGTACTCGTCATGGAGTTCGTACTCTTCCCAGCCGCGACTGATCGGATGGTCTGGCGCTAACTGCCGCAACGGTGACTTCCCCGTATGAAGCCCGACATTGCTAACCCACGTGCCGCCCAGATAGCCCATCCACGTAGGGCCGAGACGCTTGAGATTCTGCTGATGAACCGACGACGCCCAATGCAGCGTGACCAGACCAACTCCGCGCTTCATCATGGCTTCAAACTCAGCACGATGCGGACCGTCCAGCAGAAACTCTGCCGCGGGAGTCATGTAAAGCACGATCGTCCGGACTCCCTCAAGAGTCGCAGCGTCCTTCGGCCACCCATCCGATACAACCGTTTCGATATCGCCCGAAAGCTTCAGACACGCGGCAAGCATTTCGCCAGTATGAAGATACATGTGAGTTGAAAAAGGATGGTCAGGCTGTTTTCCGATAAACAACACCTTGACCGCATCATCAGCTCGACACACCGAGTTGCCACACACAGCCAGGAGCAACCAAAGCAATAACGCAACTCGACTATTGCCTGTCGTAGCAGCCATCCGCCAATCATTCTGCCATCGCCACATCCTGCTATCTCCAGACACTGGTGTTGTGATTCGAACCCGGCAAGCATTTTCGTGATTCAAAGAGTAACAGAGAAGGTCGAGGTTGTTGAATGAAGGTGGCTCCTTATGCAAGTTGGGGCTGTCGATGATTCGAGAGGTGGCAAGGGCAATCCTGCCCTGGCGGTCTCGTGGCAGCCTGTCGCACTTCCAGAACAATTTTTGGTGTCCTGCAGGATGGCCACCTGGGAAGCAAAGGTCGTCCAGTGTCACAGCTCCTGCACAGAAACCGTAAAACGGTCTAGTTCGCCGCATTGGAACCAGCGGGCAGCAAAGTGAACTTCGTTGGACCGATTATTAGGGTGCCGCTGCTGGAGGTGATGCCAGGACGCGTCGCCAGAGACTCCAGCGAGTTCGGCTCGCGGTCTGCAAGAAATTATGCGTATTCCTCTTCGCCTGGACTACTGCCAAAAAGATCAAGCGAAACCCGAGAAAGCATGCGACGACGTACTTCCTCGTCCATGGGGAGCGGTTTCTCCAGGTTCAATCGCGAGGTGATGTAACCGGACCACCAGCGTGTACCACCGAAAAATGGCTCGCCCACAACGTGTTCGGGGATGAACGTCACCTCGTCGCCGTCCTTCGCTTCAAGCCACAGGCTGACATTGTGGCTCTGACAGTACTTTGGCCTGTCGTTCGGGGCGACGCCGATGTTCAAAGCCATCACTTCCACGGATTCGCCCGGCGCGAGTCGGAACGGAACAAGCGGCTGTATCTGCGGATACGCGAAAGGCGATGAAATCCTGTTGCTCTTGCCATTCGCATCGAGTGCCTTGTGCTCTCCTTGTCGCCAGAATGTCGTTCGAAAAACAACCGTATCGTTACCTGAATTGTGTAACAGAACCCGACACTTCAGCGGAGTCCACTGCCGGTACTCCGCTACCTGAGGATCCAGCAGCTACGCGACTCGCAGGCCATTGGGTTCCGCCTTGCCCCATGGTGCTTTCGCCAGCTCCGGTGGTAATGGCTTGCCCCTCTAAACTTTGCGTTCCACTTCACTCTTAAGCACAAACCGGATGGGATCAGGATGGAAGGCGGCGAGTTCATCGAGCATCATCAGCGTTTCCTGACCACGAACGGCGCCGCGAGAAACGACTTGATCGCTCGCCTGATCACACTGGCAACTGGTGTCAGGAACTGAATCGAAACGTCCTGCAGAACAATCAGAACCGGTACCGGAGTCTCGCCAACAACACACTTGCCACTCTTCACGACGCTGGCATAGACAGCGACAGAAAGCAGGTTTTCTCCAGCTGCTGCCGCAACTTCAGCACTGAATTGCTCCAAACGGGACTGGAGCCTGGCCGGAAAAACCCCGTATTCAACTTCGGCTGAAGGCATGCTTGGAGTCCTGACGTAAGAAGTGATGGCCAGGCCAAGTGAACGAAGTAATTCGTCGTTCGGTTAAAAATAAAAATCAGCCTGCAAGGTAGTCGTTATGCAACCAACTTACTTTGAAACTCGGTAGAGATGCGTTTTCGTGCGTATGATCAACGAGTCTTCGTAAACGCCCGGCGAGGCCATGCAACCACCATCCAGCTTGTTGCTGGCCAGGAGTTTGTATCGAGTTGGATCCGCCGCGATGACTCGCGTCAGGCCTTTGTCTTCGTCGAACAGGTAGATGCAACCGTTCGAGTAGATCGGCGACGCGCTGTGTCGGCCTTCGATACGTTCGGTCCAGACGGGGACGCCGGTTTTGATGTCCAGGCACGAGGCCACGCCTTTGTCATTGACCATAAACATGTGGTCGCCGACGACCAGCTGCGACGGGCGCGTCGGTGTCGACTTACCGCAGGTCCACGTAACGTGAGTGTCGGTGACGTTTCCCGTTCCGTCCGGACGAACGGCAAGTAATCGTTTGCCACCTTCCAGGTTGATATAGACGTGACCGTGGCTGTAAATCGGGCGGGCTGCCGCGTTGAAGCCACCGTGGTAAACGGTCCATAGTTCTTTGCCGTCCAACGGGTTGTACGAGATCGTCGCGACGGCTGCAGGGCTGACCATTTGCAGCCGACCTTCGTGTTCGAAAACGGTCGGCGTGCAGTAGGCTTTTTTGCGATCTCCGTTATCACTTCCGTAGTCGATCGTCCGGTCTGTCTTCCAGATTGTTTTGCCGGTCTCCTTGTTTAACGCGATGACGTACTGATGGTCGGCTCCGTCAAAATTGATAATAAGCATGTTTCGGAACGTTATCGGCGACGAACCCGCCGCTCGAAGGTGATCGCATGGCAGGTCCTGCCTCTGCCACACAGCTTTTCCAGTCTTTGTGTCCAGGCAGGCGGTCCCTGCACTTCCGAAGTGAATCCAGACTCGGTCTTCTTCAACCACAGGCGTCGGGCTTGCATAGCTGTTGTACGGGATGCAGAACATCGGCTCGGCGATGTCGAACACCTTGACATCACGCTCGATCTTCCCGGATTTCGCGTTCACGCAAACGGCCGAAAGTTCCTTGCCGTCCGAAGTCGCTGTCGTCATCCAGATGTGGTCTCCCCACACAACGGGCGACGACCATGCCTTACCGTGAATCGGCGATTTCCAGGCGACGTTCTTGTCTTCGCTCCATTCGAGAGGCAGGTTATCCGACGGCGAGTACCCGTTTGTCTTAGCCCCGCGAAACTGATTCCAGTAATCGGCAGATTGTGAATTCGTCGGCGACAGCACAAAGACAGCAAGTATCAAAACGACATATCGCATTCGGAAAGTTCCTGATTAATCTATTCTGAAATTCTGCCTGTACAGCGTATTGCTCGTCCGAGCACACAGCGTTTGACCGCAGCATCGCTACCGCCGCCAGAATGTTGATCCTTTCGACGGACGATAGTCGATCGCCAAATGGGGTGTTGCAATTTTCTTCTGACCTTCTGCGAGAGAGTGTAGCCCAACCTCGACCAGCCCGCTTGTGAGCAGTGTCCGCTCAACCGGATAGGGTGCCTTGCCGGAAACGAACATCTTTTCAGCGTTCTCCATTAAGGCGGCTGAGTAAGCGACATTCGGAGTCGGCGGAAGATAGAACAGTGTCGACAGCGGACTTTTCCGGCCCTTCAGCCGGGCCGCGAACGTAAAATCTGTCACCAATCCATTCATCAGGAGCATGGTGGCCCGCGTTCCATCGACATACTCTATGCGGTAAGCAATGGGTTCTTTAACCCACGCCCGCAGCTGCTCGGGAGTCGGATACCGGTGACTGAAAGACTCACCCTGCGCGAGCGTCTGACTTCGCGACAGACACGCTTCAAACAGACGGCCACTCCAGCCGTCCGGATTCTTAGCGGTTGTCATTGCCGTCCAGACGGCTTCGCCCTTTAAAGCCTGAACCGACCGAACGCCGGTCTCGCCACCAACTCGTCGTTCCATCATGCACTGCAATGTTTCCAGGGCGTGGAAGTCATAGATATCGGTCGGGCCGTACGCGACGACAAGGGCTTCTTCGATTTCGGCCTCGTTCGGCATCTCGACGGACGGCATTCGCCAGGTAACAGGTAACGACGATCCGGCCAGAAGCGGAAAGCCCATCTGTTTCGACGTGTCGACCATCTCCCTGGCCCATTCGAATTTCCACGACAGGTGCTTATCGTTGAAAACCGGAGTCGAGCGGCCGTCCTTTCGGAAGACATCAACAATCTGCGAAAAGAGTTTGTATCGCGGATACTGCTTCTGCCCGAACTCGTTGACCGGATAGTCACCGTGCTCGCCGATCAGCAGTACGGCATCGACGTCCAGCTTGTCACCGCCACACCGCAGCGCTCCAGCAACGGTCGAGTACACGGTAAATCCGAATTCCTTCGCACGTCCGGGACTTAGATCATCATCGGGGCGTTGATCAACGTATGCCGACACGACGTCAATCGCAGGCTTGTGCCAGCGACCTCGCATTGGATATCCGGCAAGAAAACGTTCAGCCATGTGCCAGGCATGAGTCCGGTAACGCCACGACGTCGTCACCACCGCGAGCCGTTTGCGAGGCGGATCCGGAAACGCAAACGCGGGCGTACCCAAAGTTGTCAGTGCCGCACCACTGGAGAATGCCAGAAAGTCCCGTCGATTCAACATGCTGAAAACCGATCTATGTCGATGAGCTCTGATGGTCGAGTTACCTGTTCCCGCTGTGGCACGAAGTTTGAACGACGTACCTCGATCTTGAAAGCGCAGAGACACGATTCGTCAATCAGCTTGCTAACCATCAATCTCGCCAGTGGCAAGCCTTTCGAGAAGACTGCTAGAATCGCCGTTCCAGACTGACAGCTCACGACTTCTCACCAGTCAGCCGATCTCGGCCGACGCTTTTGAGCGAGTTCCCCATGTCTCACCGGTTCTATGGCGTTGCTCTTGTCGTTTCACTGACCCTGCCGATTCCCGGACAGAACGTTCAAGCTCAGTCCGCGATTGAGTCCGCAGCCTCGAAACTTGAAGTTCAAAAGGGCATCGTCGCAGTTCTGGGGTTCTCCGAGGCGGACGCATCGAGCGTTGTAAAGATGGCGTCAAGCGATGGCCCTCGAATCTACTTTCAGTCAGCCAACGCCTCAGCCGTCAACGCCGTCCGCGTTGCAGCGGAGAAAGCCCAGTCACTCACCATCCGAATTTCAGCGGACGCCGGCCCCCTTTTGTCGATCCATCTCAGTGAGAATCTCGCCGACGGAGTCCTTGTGGCGAAAGCGGCCGCCGATCAAGTGACAGACGCAGAAGTCCTGCGAGTTCTGAGACCACGCGGCATCGCGATCATCGGCGACCGGAAACTGGTCAAGCCAGTCCCCACAGGAATCGACGACTGGAGCCATCCTTACCACGGACCGGATAACAATCCTCAATCTAACGACCAACTGGTCAAGGGCTCTTTCCAGACGCAATTTATCGCCGATCCGAAATTCAGCCCGATGCCAGAGCAGACGGTCATCGCGGGCGGGCGGATTTTCAAAGCGATGGGGCATATCGCTCACAAAGCGAATCAGAATGCAATGTTGAACACCCTGCTCTGCATCAACGCTTACAACGGAACCATTCTCTGGCGACGTCCACTGCCCGAAGGATTCATGATTCATCGAAACACAATGATTGCGACCGACGATGCCCTTTATCTCGGCGATCATGAGTCGTGCAAGGTCATCGACGCAAGCACCGGAGAAACAATCCGCGAGATCAAAATCGAAGAAGACATCAGCGACGGCCCGACATGGAAATGGATGGGGATGCAGGACGACGTCCTGTTTGCCCTGGTCGGTAATCTGGAAATCAAAGTCGAAACAATGAGGTCCAGTCGACGAGGGCTCGGACACTGGCCGTGGGGCATGTGGAAGGGGCACGACTACAAGGACCCTCGCACCGCCTTCGGACATGGTCGGACATTCGTGGCGCTGGATCGAAAAACCGGTAAGCAACTCTGGCATTATCGAGACGACGAGTTTCTGGACGCTCGCGCGGTCTGCATGAAGGACGAAAAGATCTACGTTTGCAGCCCGGAACATTTCCTCGCGTGCATCGATGCGAAAACAGGCAAGCTCCTCTGGAGAAACGTCGACAAGGATTTACTGGCAGCGATCGGCCCCAACGAACGCGCTCAGCATTACGTCACCGGGTACGCCACGACGTGCTACATGAAGTGCGCGAACGATCTGCTGTTCTTCTCAGGTCCTCAGCGGAAAGAGATGGTCGTTGCATCAGCCCTCGACGGAAAGCTGAAATGGACCAACGACGTCGGAAATCTGCAGTTGGTGCTGCGGGAAGACGCGGTCTACGCAGCCGGACCCCAGAAAACCAGCGGCATGAGGCTCGACTATAAGACCGGCAACGTGCTGGCGAGTTTCCCGGCACGACGAGCCTGTACGCGAGCGACCGGATGTGCCGACAGTATCTTCTTCCGGGCTTCTGGCGGCACGGTCCGAGTCATGACGGAATCCAACCAGGCAACGCACATTGCCCCCATGAGACCTCCCTGTCAGGACGGCGTACTGATTTCGAACGGTCATCTTTACTGGGGACCGTGGATGTGCGGATGTCAGCTTTCGCTCTATGGAAACATTGGACTGCGCCCTGCTGGCGACTTCGCGGAGCACTCGCATGACCTGGGTGACGATCTTTACGCCGATGCGCTCAACGTATTTGACGATACCTCGCGTGTCCCGAGTCTCGACATTCAGACTGCTGACTGGACAACGTGGCGAGGCGACAACGAAAGAACGGACAAAACCCAAAACGCTCTACCGGACGGGATTAAACTGGCCTGGCAGACTGAAATCTGTGAGTCAGAACTGCCGACCGCGCCTGTTGCCGCGGGCGGACTTGTCTTCATTGCCGACCGAACGGGAGTTGTCCGTGCCATTGATGACTCGGGAAAAACTGTCTGGAAGGCTTACACCGCTGGCCCGGTTTACTATCCGCCATCCATTGCCAAAGGCCGAGTCTTTGTCGGTTGTGCGGACGGTCGCGTTTACGCTTTCGCCGCGAAAACCGGCCGACCGCTGTGGACCTTCCGCATCGCGCCGCAGGATCGCTGGATTAGTGTTTACGACCGACTCCTTTCCCGCTGGCCTGTCGCTGGCGGAGTCGTGGTCGAAAGCGGAACGGTCTATGCGGCTGCCGGAATTACTCATTACGACGGAACATTCCTCGTCGCTCTGGATGCAGTGACGGGAAAACTGCAAGCCCACAACGACTCATCAGGAACGTTGTCCGAACAGGTCGACAGCGGAATCAGCATGCAGGGCAACCTGCAAATCGTGAACGGCGAACTGCGATTCCTCGGGGGAGGCGTCTATGAGACCGCTCGCTACGACCTGAAAACTCTGGAGTGTCTCAACGAGCCGCGATCCGACGTCAACTCGCAGTTCCGCACGGCGTTCTACCCGTACTATCCGAACTACGGAAAGTACGTCTCGCTCGAATACAAATGCGGCAACGGCAACACGCTCTGCCATGATGCCAGTTACGAAGGCAGCATGTTCGGCAATCTGTCGCTGCAGTCGCCGCTGCCACCAGGAACTCAGGGAATGGTCAAAGACGCCGCTCGCGAGTTTCTGCGTCGGCGAGGTCGAGGCGGTACCGTCCCGCAAGACCTCTGGAAAGATAAAGCTGACCGACGCTTCACCAGCTTCGTCGTTACGGAGGACCGCCTGCTAGGTGCTGGCCATCCGGACGAGAAGCCCGAGCAAAGTTTTTTAGCAGCAATCAACGTAAAAGACGGGGCTGATCTCTGGGTCAAAAAGTTACCGGCCACGGCAGTCAAAGGCGGAGTTGCCGTTGATGCGTCGGGCAAGATTTTCGTGTCGCTCGAGAATGGTCAGTTGTTGTGCTTCGTAAATTCTGAGTAACGAATTTCAAAAGACACCAGAATGGAAAATCGTGTAGTTCACAAATAAACAGAGGAATATCTTTGGACACTCGATTGCGGCCTTATGTCTAATTCAGGGATTTCATGGCTGAGTCGCTCACGGAAGAACTTCACCAGGCAGAGCTTGCCCAACGCCACGTGCGTTTCCTGATCCGGCTGGCGTTTCCTGATCCGGCTGGCGTTTCCTGATCCGTCTGGCGTTTCCTGGGCGACGGCGATAAACTAGCTGACGATTCAGTATTCGAAATCTAAAACTGACTGAATCTGATCGAATAAAGCGAGTAATACTGTCCACATTTGACCGGATAGTGTTTTTCGATCAAACGGGTAATGAGGCGGAGTTGGATTCTCCAGCCGCCCGTTTAATAAGGTGTCGACTTTCCTTCGGCACTTTTGCTGCCGACCATCGGTTGAGTTGACCGCTATGGAAAAGCCGCTGGCGTCGTAAATGACGCACTGAATTCTGTGACTTTCTTGTTTGTCCAGAATTCCTGAGTAAGCGAATTCGCTTTTCAATCTACGTCAACTACGGCCCACCACCATCCCTGAATCGCTGGTTTGGCGATTTTCGTTGAGTGTTCTTCTGGATTCTCGTCGCGAGACCAGCATTTGGAAGACGGGCTCCACTGCAACCTTTGCAAGGAATCACTTTGAAGACTTTCGCGGAAATTGATCTTATCGCACCACTGCATCGCGCACTGGCAGATGAGAAATATGAAACACCGACGCCCATTCAGGCTCAAACGATTCCGGCCGCACTTTCCGGCCGCGACGTTCTCGGATGTGCTCAAACAGGAACCGGCAAGACCGCCGCGTTCGCGCTGCCTATTCTCAATCGCCTGGGCGAAGAGCAACTTCGAAGTAAGCCAAACTGCCCTCACGTTCTGGTCCTGGCACCAACTCGCGAACTGGCGATTCAGATCGGCGACAGTTTTGCGACCTACGGCAAGAATCTGCCGCTGAAACACGTCCTTGTCTACGGCGGAGTCAGCCAGAACAGCCAGGTGCGAGCATTAAACAAAGGAGCGCACATCCTTGTCGCAACTCCCGGGCGTTTGCTCGACTTAATGAATCAAGGCTACATTCACCTCAATCATCTTCTGGTGTTTGTCCTCGACGAAGCCGACCGGATGCTCGACATGGGCTTCCTGCC
>CALGTK010000025.1 GCA_937904325.1 uncultured Planctomyces sp. | reverse complement strand
GGGCTGGTCGAGCGTGGTTTTATTGTGGACGAGCCCGGCGAAATGCTGGTGTACCCACAAATTGGAATCCTCAGCTCACGATGGCATCGCGATTCACAACTTGCGGCTGAGATGGTTGAGCGTCAGCAGACGCGCAAAGGAATGTTTGAAGACGACTTTCACCATTTACGCAGTTTTCGATCGGGTGACAGTCCTCGCGAAATTCACTGGCGAACATCCGCCCGCATGAACGAGTTAATGGTCCAGGAGTTTCACCAGAGCCGTGACCAGGGACTAATTGTGCTGCTCGACCTGTGGCAGCCAGCAAGTCCATCGGCATCTGACATAGAACGAGTTGAACTTGCGGTCAATTTTACAGCGACGATTTGTGTGGAGCACCTGCGACAGACACGAGGTGTCGAGCAACTTCTGACGATTTGCGGCCGTGAATCGACCAGCCTTCGGTATGCAACAATCGGCCAGGCGGTTGAATCATTGCTCGATACACTTTCACTTGTGGAAGGTGGATCGGCCAAAGGGCTCACCAAGGCGATCACCGACGCTTCACTGTCGATGAATTCGCTCATGCGGTGTGTCCTCATTACAAGCAGACAGAAACAGGTCGACCTGGACAGTCACATCCCCACGGGCGGTCTTCCGAACCTCGAGATTATTCACGCCAACCAGGACGACCTTGCCGAATGGTTTACACCAGGTGGGGCTGTTCCAAGGGTGAATCGTCACAAGATTCCAGAAGGGGCGGTACAATCAATAGCGGATGAAGTAGAAGCGAGTGAGGAGATCGCGTCGGCATGAATCGACCATTTCTTATCAGCATCTACACGCTGGCCGCTTTATCTGGCGGCATGATCGCATTTGCCGAAGAGATACCCTTCCCAAGTGGGCTGACACTTCCGTTGGCAATTCTTGCATACTTCTTCAACGAGCGTGAACAACGGATCAGGATCACAACCTATTGGGCCAACATTCTTGGACTTCTTGCTTTCGGAATCGCAGCTACTGAACTTCTGCTTGCTGGTTACAGCGAAGTCGGTTTTGCCGCCCAGGGCCGACTATTGGCTGGTGCTCATCTGCTGTCGTACCTGGTGTGGATTGCACTTTTTCAGAACAAGTCTGGGCGACAGTATTGGTGGCTGTTGGCTCTTGGCGTGATGCAGGTGGCGGTCGGAGCAATCCTCTCGCACGATCCACTCTTTGGATGCATGCTGCTGGTTTACGTTTTTCTCTCCCTGTGGACTCTTTCTGTTTTTTCGCTGTATCAGGCTCGCTATGGGTTCGAAGTTGCCGGTCAGGCTTCGAGCATCCCAGACCTCGGCAGTCCTCCGCGTGACGATGAAACGTTCCATTCGGGATTCAACCTCAACCAGCCGGACGAATACCGTGGTGCGATTCAATTAGATCCTCATGAGGAATGGGTTAACCGCCGTTTTGTACTGGGCGTCGCCGCAACGTCGCTGCTTTCAATTTTTGTCGGTGTAATTTTCTTCGTGTTGATCCCGCGGTTGTGGGTCGGAAAACATTACGACTTTGAGGACCAGTCGTCGTCCGGATTCAAAAAAGTCACGGGCTTCACTGACGAAGTTCAGCTCGGTGAAATCGGTCAAATTCTTGAAAGCAACGAACGTTTTCTCGAAGTCCGATTCTCCAAAGCTGATTCACTCGAAACGTTGGACGTCGAAGAAACCGCCCGCAGACTTGGATATGACGAACCTTTGTTTCGCGGTTCGGTCATGGGTAGCTATGAGAATGGTCGGTGGCACGTCCTCAAGCAAAGCGAGGATGTAACAGAACTTGTTCCACCAAATCGACTCAACGATCGGCACATTCGGCAACATTACATCGTGTATGACGGTGCAAGTCGGACGCTCTTCGGAATGCATCCTGTTTTTGCAACGTACTTTGGAGATGAAGAGCTGCTACGGCCCTCGATTGATGTCGTGACATCGATTCTTTTTCGACCCGACGACGACAATAACAAGCGAAGCAAGCTCGAATACATACTCTATGGATATGTCCCAAATCGACCATCGGATCGTCCGCGGATCTTCGAGTTTCGAAGCGCGCCTGCACGGCTTGCTCAGCAGCAGGTCATGGACGAACTCCTGAAATTGCCGCCCGGCCTCGATCGGCTGAAACAGTATGCCCAGCAGATTGCTGAATCAGTCAGTCCGTTCGAGTCATCATCAGATTCCCCTGATGTCCGAATCGCAAAACGTATCGAGCAACAGCTGCAAAATTCGGGCGAATACAAATACTCTTTGAGTAATGAGATCATCGATCCTTCGATTGATCCCATTGAAGACTTTCTGTTTAACCGAAAACAGGGGCACTGCGAATATTCAGCCTCAGCGATGGCTTTGATGCTGCGTGCAGTCGACATTCCTTCTCGCCTCGTCAGTGGCTTCAAAGGGGGCCAGCTGAGCGGATTTTCCGGTGCCTATACCGTTGAGGGGCGACATGCGCATGCCTGGGTCGAAGCGTGGGTCGGAGGGCAATGGAAATCGTTCGATCCGACCCCGTTCGCGAGGGCTGAAAGTGTTGCCGAAATTGGCGAAGAGCGGAGCATCTTCAGCAATCTGCAAGGTCTCCTGTCCGGACTCTGGGAGCAAAGAATCGTTCGGCTGTCAATTGACGAGCAGAAAAGCATGATCTATGCCCCGCTGGGCGAAAGGCTGAAAGACTTCACCCGGAAAGCCTCTTCACCATTCGGAGAATCGGGCAGGAAATTTGCGGAGTTCATTTCAGATCCAAAAAAATGGTTCAGCATCGAAACATTTATCGGGACGGCGATCCTGATGGCTCTGATATTCGGCTTCAAATTCCTGTGGCGGAAGTATGGCCCGCAGGATGCGGGGATAATTCGTTGGCTGGTGCGACAGGTTCAACTTTTGATTCTGCGTTTGTTCGTCAGCGAAGCTCGGATTCGTATCGAGTTCTACGATCGATTTCTGCTGATTCTTTCTAAGCAGGGACTAACCAGACGGCCATCGCAGACGCCACTGGAGTTTGCGGTGGATATAGAAACTCGCCTGTCGACGATCCTGGCACCTTCAGAGCTTTCATTCCTGCCGGAAAACATCGCGACAAACTTCTATCGCGTTCGGTATGGAAACGAACAACTGACGCATGCGGAACTGTCCGTAATCAGCATGAATCTCGATCGGCTTAAGTCGGCAGTCAAGAAACGTTAGAACGCAGCACACGGCCCTTTTTACGCTGTCGTCGAGTCCACGTTGTCGCTTGAGCGACCATCATTTTCTGGCGATGTCTCGCCCTCCAGCGCCGATGCGGCTCTCTTGAGTTCCCGGCCGTATTTCCAGTTTCGGAAGATACTCAGTGTAAGGTCCCCGGCAAACAGCAGCCCAATAGCCATAACTATGATTCCGAACTCCATTGACATAGACACGTCGAGTAACAACGCTGCTACGCCTGATCCCAGTGCGAGAATCGAGGCAATCGTTTTTACGATGACCTGTTTTCTGATGTCGCGGCGACTGGCCGTTGCCACTGCCGATCGAGCTGACTGATTGGCAATCTGGCGGAACACCTGGACTTCAGCGCGAACCTGGTCACGATTCTGGCGATGGTGTGGAGAACCTTCGAGCCAGTTTTCGCGTTGTTCTTCGGCGGCACTTGAATCTTCACTCACCTGGTCAGTATTGATGGGCAATGCGTTTGAAGAAGGTTCCAGCTCTATTACGGAGACGGTTGGCTTACTCTCATCAGAAGCTGAACTACCTCCGGCGATCTGACGATTTCGGGCCAGCAGCCGTTCCATGTAGGCACTGATCGAAGTGTCTTTTTCCTCCGTCTCTTGCGGCTCGAATAAGGCTGTTGTATCTGGAACTGCCTGGGAATCAATTTCAACGTCGCCTGCATTACCCGTGGTAGGAAATTCGTCCAGCGTTTCTGATTCGAATGCGGCACCGTCTTCGGTCGTTGAATCCGACATCGGATCAAAGTTCATCGTGGCGGCAGGCGTGTTACCAGAATCGACACTTTCGGGGTTCGGCAATGCTGACGAGGGATTGCCGGCTTGAGCTTCGGTCACAATTTCCGACTGCGGTTCGTCGCGGAATTGTTGAAGCCGCGACTTGCGAGATTCGTCAGGCACACTTGCTTCTGTGTTCTCAGAAAGTGCCGGAAGATCAAACATTTCGGCAAGCTTCTGACGCAGGTCAGCCGCAATCTCGCCACAATCTGGACTGCTGCCGTCTTCAACCGCAGCAAGTTCAACATTATTTTTCTCTGCGAACGGATCATTTTCGACAACCGAATCGACTTCAGCCATGAATTTCGAATCAAACCAGGAAGGCACCTCGTCGTTAGCCTGCGTCGACTCATCGGCGTCAGCCACTTCAACGATCTGCTGATTGAGTTCCGGCAAAACGCTGTCAGTTTCAGACTCGACGCTCCGAACAGGTTCATCATCCGCGGCCGAGTCATACGGCCCCGCATTTGAAGCATCAACCCCTCTCGGCAAAGTAGTTAAATCCCAGGCAGTCGCCCCATCATCAAATTGATTCTCTACGATCTTCCTCTCGACCAGTGCTTCGTCGTCACGAGCAACCTCGCCCGGTTCTTCGTCCGCCTCACTTCCGAGCGTTTCTTCGTCAGATGAGAATCCGACTGTGCCATCGACAGATTGCGTTGCTGCAGGATCAAATTTATTAATCAATGTTCCCAGGTCAGCCATCGATGCTTCAACATTTGAGACT
>CALGTK010000024.1 GCA_937904325.1 uncultured Planctomyces sp. | reverse complement strand
ACGCTGTCGATGGTGCTCGTCTCGCCGCACTTCCTCTACCACACCGAGTCGGACCCGGCGACGGACGCGCACTACGCGATGGCCTCGCGGCTGTCCTACTTCCTCTGGGCGAGTATGCCCGATGGCGAGCTGCTGGACCTCGCGGCCAGGCAGAAAATCGACGACCCGACGGTGATCGAGCAGCAGGTCCTGCGTCTGCTGGCCGACGAGCGATCCGAGGAATTCGTCAGAAATTTCACGATTCAGTGGTTGAGTCTGCAGAAGATGCAGACAGTGCCGATCAACCGCGACCTGTTCCCACGGTTCCTGTACTACGTCCCCGCGGGCGAGCGGGCGGGAACCGAGATGCCGTACCTGCCGACGGTCCGGGACTACATGATCCAGGAGACCGTGGGATTTGTTGGCGAGATGATCCGCCGCAACGCCAGTGCTCTGAACGTAATTGATTCAGACTTCGCCATGCTCAACCAGCGGCTGGCGGCGCACTACGGCGTCGATGGTGTTTCCGGCGTCGACCTGCGGCCCGTCCCGATCAAGCCCGAGCAGAACCTCGGCGGTCTGCTGACGCACGGTTCGGTGCTGATCGGCAACGGTACGGGTACGGCTCCACACCCGATCTACCGCGCCGTCTGGTTGCGTGAAGCGATCCTCGGCGATGAAGTCCCTGAGCCGCCAGCGGAAGTACCGGCTCTGTCCGACTCTGCCGGCGAGTCCGCGGAAAAGGCCCTGACCATCACCCAGTTGCTGGCCAGGCACCGCACGGTCGAGAGCTGCAATGACTGCCACTTCCGGCTTGACCCCTGGGGCATCCCGTTTGAAAATTATAACGCTGTGGGTCAATTCCAGCCGAAGGTACCGAAAGAAGGCACGCGTGTCGGCATTTATCAGAAAGCCCAGCACACTGACATGGCCGGCTACGAGGCCTACCTGGCGTCGATCAACACGGTCGAAATTCCGGCGGATGCACGTGTGCCGCACGGGCCGAAGGTTGATGGCTTGCAGGAACTCAAGGACTACCTGCTGAAAGACCGCAAGGACGACATCGTCGAGAACGTGGTCCGTCGGCTGCTGAGCTACTCGATCGGCCGGAAGCTGAACTACCGCGACCGCTTCGCTGTCGAAAAGCTTGTTGAAGAGATGCGTGCCGGCGATCATGGCATGCGGGATATTATTGTTTCGATCTGCAAGAGCGACTTGTTCAAGGACGCTTCACCCAGGAAGGAAGACTGACCATGTCGAAGAAATCCTGGCATCTGAGTCGGCGAAATTTACTCAAAGGTGCAGGTGTGGCACTCTCGCTGCCTTACTTGAACGCAATGCACGGGTCCCACGCTATCGCCAATTCAGTGGCGAAAGAAACGCCCAAACGCCTGATGGTGGGCTACATCGCTTATGGGACGTATATGCCTGGCAGGCCTTCGGGCGCCACGAGTCAAGGCAACTCCGACAAGCCGCACCACGACTGGAGCTGGTGGCCCTGCAAAGATGCGGGTGACCTGACCTTCAATAAGTCCTCCGAGCCGTTCAAGGAACTGAAGGACTATGTGACCTACCTGCGTGGTCTGGACCACAAGGGCGGCTGGAAGATGGGCGGGCACAGCTCCGGCGACGTCTTCGCGACCGGCGCGGACATGACCGAGACCGAGAAGACCAACAATATCTCGATCGATCAGATCGCCGCGAACATGCACGGCCACAAGACGCGTTACAGCTCGCTGGTGCTGGGCACCGAGGGCGGCACCGGTTCGTACGGCTCGAGCAAGACGCTCTCGCACCGCGGCCCGGGCCGACCGATCCCGTCGATGCACAAGCCCCAGGAAATTTTTAACCGCCTGTTCAACCCGTATGCAGGCAAGGGTGTGGAGCAGGTGCGGGCCGGGCTCAAGCGAGAGGCCAGTATCCTCGACCTGCTCATGGACCACAGCAGGAGCTTCCACAACCGCCTGGGCAAGGAAGATAAGCAGAAGATGGACGAGTACCTCGAATCCATCCGCGCGATCGAGCAGCGAGTCGAACGCACCAGCCAGTGGACGCACGAGCCACTGCCGGACATCGACACAAAGGGACTGAACCTTGACGTCGCCTACAACCAGGCCAGGGAGTACATCCGCTGTATGTACGACCTGGTCTACCTCGCGTTCGTTACCGACTCGACGCGGTACGCCACGCTGATGCTGGAGAGCGAGCAGTCCTCGACCTCAGAAATGTGGAACTACGCGACGTACGTGCTGGGCTACAAAGGAGCGACCCACGACATCGCCCACAAACGCCCGGCCGACTACTCCGGCCAGTGGGACCGCTGGCGGGCCGAACAGCACGCTTACTTCCTCAAGCGTCTGCGCGACACGTCCGAAGGTGAGGGCAACATGCTCGACAACACCGTCGTGCTGTGGGGATCGGCTCACCCACACGCCTCACACAGCACCAGGAACTACCCGATCCACCTGGCTGGCGGCAATAAGCTCGGTTTCAAGCACGGCAAGCTGCACGACTTTGTCGGCGACAAGAAAGTGCCGCTGGCCAACCTCTTCGTCTCGATGCTCAACGCGGTGGATGTTCCGGTCGAAAAGTTCGCCGACAGCACGGGCAATCTGAGCCAGTTGATGAGGGGCTGAGCGATGGCGAGATGGATGCAGTACATCACGGCGATCTTGCTGCTGGCTCTCGTGGATGGGCCGGTGTTGGCGCAGGCGAACAAGCCGCTGCCGAGCGTGCTGGTGATCGGTGACAGCACCTATTCCAGCCACACGCGTGAACTGGGCAAGGTCCTCAAGGACAAGGCCCAGGTTACTTACGCCATCTGGAACCCCGATGAGATCGCCGACACCGCGACGACGGTCGCTCTGCTGGACCGCCATCTCGGTCGGATTGACCGCAATGGCAAGCCGGTTGATGAAGCCAGGTGGCCCAGGTGGGACCTGATCCACTTCAACTGCGGCCTTGGAGATCTGATCCACCATGCACCGGATATGCAGACATTTCGTGTCCTGCCGATCCATGTTGGCGGTATCCGCAACACGTCTGAGGATCAGTATGCGAAGAACCTGGACACGCTGGTGAAGGCGTTCAAGGCCAGGGCTCCTGAGGCCCGACTCGTCTGGGCCAGCACCACCCCGATCCGAGCATCAGCTACTAATGTTTTCGAAAAGGGCTCTGAGATCGCATACAACCAGATCGCGGCCGGTGTAATGAAGAAGCACAGCGTGCCGACCAACGACATGTACACCTTCGTCAAGCACCTGATCAACATGGACAAGCCCGCCGGCTTCGGTGCCGACCCGTTTCACTTCGACAAGAAGCCAATCCACATGCCCATTGTTCGTGTGATTGAGCAGATGTTCCAACTGCCGCCGATACCTGAGACAGAAGAAGAAAAAACCAGCAAACAGAAGACGCCGCAGAGCGACGTTCGCTCTTGATCGCAGATCAAAAGCTCTCGCAGCAAAAAGGAATCTGTTGCCAGCAAAAGGACCAGCCGGATTCGGCACGTCGCTTGACGACCCCACATGGCTTCCAACGTCACACTTGACATTGGCGATCTGCAATCCAAAGCAGCTCGCCGCTCGATCATCCGGCAACACGATCGCCAGTCATTAATAGAGCAACCCGGGAGCCACTCTTCTCAGTGACATGGCCTCGACCGACGATGCTGACAATTATCAGAATGACAATCGACAGAACGGGCGATCCGCAGTCAACTGTCAGTTCGCGGTCTTCGTTGCAGTCACTGTCCCAATCAGGATGTCGCTGCTATCGTCAATGGAACTCGTTTGCCAGATTCGTCGAAGCAGACTGTTGCGTTTCGAACTTCAACTCTTAGTGGACTCGATCATGATTCAAGCTGGAAACAAAGTCCTGATAACGGCCATACTCGCAGTACTCGCTGGAAACTGGAGTTTATGCCGCGCCGAGAATAAAGCCAGCTTTCACTGGAAGAATGACGAGCAGGCGGGAACGGCTGATCTGTATCTGGGCAACAATCCGGTCATTCGGTACATGTATGCCTACGACACGTCGACCGACACACGAGCTCATGAAACCTACAAAGTCTTTCATCACGTTTACGGCCCCGGCTCGAAGACAATCATTACGAAGGGGCCGCACGGCAAGTACACGCATCATCGAGGCATGTACGTTGGATGGAACAAGACCGGGTTCGAGGGAAAATCGCTCGACTTCTGGCACTGCAAGAACGGGGCTCATCTGCGACACGCAAAGTTTGTCGACATGTCCGCCGATGAAGATCACGGCTCGATGACCGCCGAGATTCACTGGAACGATGCCAAGGGCAAGCCGGTGATAGTCGAGTGGCGGACGGTATCTGTTCGTCAAGAAGCAGCAACCGACGGGTGGCAGATTGACTGGTCGACAAAGCTCGAAAGCAGTCGCGGAGACATCACGCTGAACGGCGACCGACAGCATGCTGGATTCCAGTTCCGAGCCGATCAACCCGTCGCAGATTCTAACGGCGGGACGTACCTGAGGCCGAAAACGTTTTCGCAAGGGGAAGCCGCGATCCAGGTGGGCGACAAAGGTAACCCGCCTGCTCATATCAATCTCGGGTGGTTCGCTCTTTCCTACGAACTGAGCGGTCAGCGATACACTGTCGAATACTTTGACAATCCGAGTCTGCCGAAACCGGCCCTGTTCTCAGAACGCCCTTATGGTCGATTCGGAACATTTTTCAAAACGACGTTGAAAGCTGACGCGCCACTCGAAATGCAATATCGAGTTATCATCGGCCGAGGCAAGCCTTCCGTGGACGATGTGCAGTCTCGTTATGACGCGTTCCTTAAGTCGCTGAAGTAGTTCGAGCAAGACTGTTTCACTTGTGGACTGGCCTGAAGAAAGCTGCTGCCATCATGAGTGGGAGGCGGTTGCTTTGATCGCTACTCGACCGCCTCTGGCGATTTTCCTGGTAACGGACTATCGCGACTCGGGTGAGCCAGAAAAAACTTTAGATGTTTTCCACGGAATCACAAAAACCTTCACAAGGCGGACGCATCCATTCGGTTATTTCGGAGGAATCCTGGTTGGTTCCTGAACAACCCAAAGCAGTAAAACCGCGATTCAATCTCAGCCTTCAACTGGCGCCGGACGACGTATTCTACGTTTACTTAAACAGCGTGCGTCGCAATGGACGATCTCGACAAAAAAGACTGCCTGATTCAACAGAGGAACGACCTTACTACCTGCCGAACCCCTGCTGATCGTTGCAATGGTGCGTGAGCGACTCTTAATGGCGACATGGTGTCTCTGCAGGCTGCGCGACATTCATCAGGGGCTGATCCTGAAGGCCACCGCCTGCTGAACCTGGACGGCACTCTTTCCCGCTTTGATATAGACGTAGAGTAGACTTCCGCGGAGGGAGCATAATTCAAACGTACTCTGCGATGCGGTCTGCTTATCCAGTAATAAGTAACGAATCTTGCCATCAACGTCCGTCTATGGAACACTATTGGACCTGCAACACTTCCTTCCCCCCGCTCTCACACTGGTTCCTCATGCCCGCCCTGTCCAGGCTTTTCCCCCAGTCCATCTTCAGCTTCCTCACTCTGCTGATCGGAGCCAGCGGTTCCGTCAACGCCAGTGACGCCGTTGCTCCAGTTTTTGAGCAGGAAATTCTGCCGATCATCAAGGCTCGCTGTGCCGATTGTCACAACGCGACTGCCGCCAAAGGGGGGCTCGATCTTTCCAGCATGGCTGGGATTCGAAAAGGCGGCGAGTCTGGTGAAGCAGCAGTCGTTGAATCGCTCGATAAAAGCATGCTGTGGATCATGATCGAAGGTGGTGACATGCCCCCCGAGGGTGAAACGCCATTGACGGCATCGGAAATCGACGTCATCCGCCGCTGGATTAAGAGTGGGGCCAGTTCGTCTGCCACTGAGCCAGATACGATTGTCACTCAGCATGACGTTCTCCCCTATCTCTACACACGCTGCGTCGTTTGTCATGGTGCACGCCGCAAGGAAGCTGAACTGGATCTGCGAACGGTCGAGTCCATCCTGAAGGGCAGTAAATCAGGTCAGATCGTCGTGCCCGGCAAACCTGACGACAGTCTCATTCTGAAGCGACTCCATGCAAAGGATATGCCGCCACCGAAAGAACTGATTCGGGCTGGTGTACGACCAATGGAATCCACGGAGATCAATCTGCTGACAAAGTGGATCGAGCAGGGAGCCATCAAACATGATATCGCCCCCGATGTTCAGACCGGCATACCTGATAGTTTAGTCTCAGACGAAGACCGTGACTTCTGGGCGTTCAAGACTCCAGTAAAACCGAACGTCCCCGACAGTGACATCTCGCCAATCGACTACTTCGTTCGAAAGAAGCTGAATGAACAGCAACTGACTCCTTCCCGGCAAGCCGAACGGCTGAAACTGATTCGTAGAGTTGCCTTCGACCTGACCGGACTCCCTCCACAATGGGACGATGTCGAGCAGTTTCTTAATGACGATTCAAAAAACTGGTACGCCAAGGTCGTAGACCATTATCTGGCATCCAGTCATTACGGTGAACGATGGGGGCGTTACTGGCTGGACGTATCTGGCTATGCCGATTCAGAAGGTAAGCGTTCGGCGGACCCGGTTCGCAGTCACGCATGGCGATATCGGGACTACGTCATTCAGTCTCTGAATGAAGACAAGCCGTACGATCAGTTTCTGCTCGAACAGCTCGCAGGTGACGAACTTTACGATTTTGAGAATGCAGACGCCGTCACCGTTGAAATGATGGACGCTTTGGTGGCGACCGGTTTCCTGAGAATGGCGCCGGACGGCACTGGTTCCGACATAGTCGACACGGTTGCCGAACGCTTTGAAGTGGTGTCTGACGAAATTGAGGTACTAGGTTCTTCCATAATGGGCCTGACACTTCGGTGCGCCCAGTGCCACTCGCACAAATACGATCCCATTCCGCAACGGGATTACTACCGCCTCGTCTCTATCTTCCAGGGAGCGTACGACGTTTACGACTGGCTTAAGCCAACGTCCGTTGCCGGGCAATCGAAACAGAAGAACCCAACACGCCGGTACCTGACTCAGGTGCCAGGTAAAGTGACGTCTCAATGGCACGAAGCTCGTCGCCCGATCGAAGACCAGATCAAAACTACACAGAACGAGCTTGCAGAACAGGAAGCACGGTTTCGTTCAAAGTTCATCGACCAGAAGCTAACCGATGTGCCGACCGACCTTCACGCCCTCATTCGGACAATGCTCGAAGTGCCTGGCGACAAGCGAAGTCCTGAACAGCAGGCACTTGCAGAAAAGTACGAGAAGCTGGTAACCGCAACTTCTGCCGACCTGGTTAAAACGTACCCCGAATTCAAAAAACTCAAGGCGGCTTCTGACAAGACGATCAAAGCACTTAATGCGAAGATGCCAGAGCAGCCGATGATCCGTGCTTTATGGGATCGAGGTAAGCCCTCGCCCACCTGGATTTTTCGGCGTGGCGAGTACACCAACCCGGGCAATCTGGTTGGACCAGGAGTGCCTTCAGTGTTAACGGATGGCAAGACTCCGTTCGTGACCAGACCCCAACGGACAGGATCTACAGGACGACGACTGGCCTTTGCAAAGTGGCTAACAGATCCGCAGCACCCTCTCACTGCGCGAGTCATCGTCAACCGTATCTGGTTTCATCATTTCAACCGCGGCATCGTCGAATCGCTCGGCAACTTCGGCAGGACTGGCGTGGCGCCGACGCATCCCAGACTGCTCGACTGGCTAGCTGTTTCTTTCGTCGAAAATGGCTGGAGTATCAAATGGCTCCATCGCCAGATACTTCTCAGCAAGACGTGGCAGCAGTCATCAACACTTCGACCTGAAAGCGAAGAACGGGATTCCAACAATCGCTGGTTGTCGCGAATGCCGCTTCGGCGCCTCGAAGCCGAACCGCTAAGAGACAGTCTGCTGGTCACGTCCGGCCAACTCGACACGACAGCTTTTGGAGTTCCTGATGCTGTGGTTGGCCGCGCAGACGGATTGGTCACTGCCATACGCAAGGATTCCGGTTGGCGGCGGACGGTTTACGTTCAGCAACGCCGCAGCACGTTGCCTTCCATCCTGGAAACCTTCGACCTGCCACAAATGAATCCAAATTGCGTCGAACGACCGAATTCAATGGTCGCATCGCAGGCATTGCACTTGCTGAATAACGGAATGATCCGTGACTTGACGAGGCAGTTCGCTCAACGCATCGAGGCGAAGGCTGGCGATGACCGATATAAACAGGTGAATGAAGTTTATCAGGACGCACTCAGCAGAAAGCCGACGCCTGAAGAAACTCAGTTGGCGCTGGAAGTGCTGAGTAAGCTCACAGCCGAATGGGAGAGTCGGACAACCTCGGAATCTGACGCCGGGACTAAATCTGACACCGGGAAGAAATCTGACACGACCGAATCTCCTTCTGCAGAAACTCTGGCACTGGCCAATTTCTGTCATGTCATCATGAACTCGGCCGAATTCCTTTTTGTTGATTAGTAAATCATCCAATCGACTCATCCGGATCGCACCATGTCGCACTCAGACCGCCGAACATTCATGGGCAGCGTTGCCAACGGACTCCAGGGAGCAGCGCTTGCTTCTTTGTTTTCACAGGATTTTTACGGCAATCGTTCAACGGCCGCCGAGACTCCGCACCAGCCGACTCGACAAGCTTTCGACCTTGCACCGAAAAGAACTCATTTCAAACCGCGAGCGAAGGCTGTTATCCAGCTCTTCATGCAGGGCGGGCCATCACAGGTTGATCTGTTTGATCCAAAACCAGAACTGGACCGAAATCATGGCAAGTCGATTCTGAAGGACATCGCTAAAGACCTTTCGTCGCCTGACTCGGCCGGTGGATTGATGCGTAGTCCGTTCAGGTTTTCTCAACACGGACACGCAGGAACCTACGTTTCAGAGTTGCTGCCACACTTGTCGAAACACGTCGACGACATCGCGGTCGTTCGTTCGATGTTCAACACGCATCAGAATCATGAGCCGGCGTTGTTTAAGATTCAATCGGGCAAACTTATGCCCGGACTGCCGTCGTTGGGCTCGTGGGTAACCTACGGACTCGGCAGCGAAAACCAGAATCTTCCGGCGTACGTCGTGCTGGATTCACCCGAGGGGCGGCTTCCAACGAATTCCGGACAGAACTGGCAATCGGGTTACCTGCCGCCGCTTTATCAGGGAACTCGAATGCGTTCACAGGGAACGCCGATCCTGAATCTGAAACCAGAAACAGACGAGCCTTCCATCGTAGCGCAACTCAGTCGCGACCTGCTCGGACGTCTTGATCAAATACACAAGGCGAAGCGTCCCGGCGAACTTCAACTTGATGCTCGAATCGCAAGTTACGAACTCGCCGCAAGAATGCAGCTTTCAGCCAGCGACGCTCTCGACATCACTCAGGAGACGCAGCATACAGTCAAAACCTACGGGATCGGAGAAAAGCAAACTGACAGTTACGGTCGACAGTGTCTGCTTGCCAGAAGACTGGTCGAGCGTGGTGTCCGGTTCGTTCAGCTGTTCACCGTTGGGCAGCAGTGGGACAACCACAGCAACATCGGCACTTCGTTACCGAGTATCTGTGGCAAGACCGACCTGCCGATTGCTGGGCTCCTGGCTGATCTTAAACAGCGAGGCCTGATGGACGACGTCCTCGTTGTGTGGGGCGGAGAGTTTGGTCGCCTGCCGATCGCTCAAATGAGACAAGGCAACGATTTGAAGAAAGCGGGCCGGGATCACGGGCCACCGGGATTCTCCGTCTGGTTTGCCGGAGCCGGGGTCAAAGGTGGAACCGTCTACGGAAACACCGACGAAATCGGCTGGAACGCTGCCGAAGATCGAGTCAGTGTCAACGACTGGCACGCCACGATTCTGCACGCGCTGGGCCTGCACAGTGAAGAACTGTTCTTCGAACACCACGGCTTCAAAGAAAAACTGACCGGCGTCGAGAACGTCCGTATCGTCGACGAGATTTTCGCGTGAACCCGGTTTATCACGACACCTGTTTCGATTATCGCCCTGGTAGACAGCTTCGCCGGGTTTCCGGTCATATAATCAGTAAATTGTCCTGTTTTGATTAGATGAACGTGGTATTGGCGGCAAGTTGTGTGTAGGTTGCCGCCCAGTCTGAGCCGCGAAGTCTGCACAACTTCGAATTGATTCGGCCTTGTTGGTTAGCATCGGATGTCGCGAACTCATGTTTGCGAGTCCTTAACGGCTCTCAGGCGACAGGTCTTCTGAGTGTTCTCTCTGGTTAAGTCACCGGAATTCAAGAACGCGTCCAGTGAACGAAGCGGCGTCGCCATCTGTGTTTTTTAATTAGATGCGCACGCCCAATCACTACTTCACTGTTTGACGCACGCGTACTCGCTGCTGCTGCCTGACCGTTCTGTCCGGCGACTGTGGCGACCACTACGATCGGAAGAATCTCGATGTCTGAAGATGCCGCTAAGAATCCGTCCAACGTTGACGGCAACACCACTCCCCTTGCCGAAGAGTCGTTGAACACCTCAGCTTTCGAAACATTTGAAATGTCTGCGACGGCTCAGTTGTCTGACCCAATCGAACAACTACTCGCCACGTCGGACAGCACGATCGCTGCAGGATTCGTGTCTGACGATTTGGCCACAGTCGGCCAGATCGCTCCAACCGTGTCGTCAGAGGTTGCCCCGAAAGTCGCCGTTGAAGTTAAGACGGAATCACTCACTCAGCCTGTCCAAACCGAAGAAGCACCGGTTACTCCACAACCACCGGCCGCTCTTAATTCCACATCCCCGGAAGGGACCACAGAACCTAACCCAGTGGCCCAATCGGCTACTAAAGCACCTTCTCCGTCAGTCAAAACCTCTGTCGAGCCCGTGTTCGCCGATCTTTCGCTTCGTCAGGAAGTCCTCGAAGCCGTCCTGAAATCCGGCTACGAAAAGCCAACGGCTGTCCAGGCCGAAATCATTCCGCACATGCTGCAAGGGCGCGACGTGCTGGCTCAGTCTCAAACTGGCACCGGAAAAACGGCAGCGTTTGCATTGCCAATCCTGTCCCGAATCAAGATCGGCCAGAAGAAACCTCAGGTGCTGGTTCTTGCCCCAACGCGTGAACTGGCTATTCAGGTTGCTCGATCATTTTCCACTTACGCAGCCTGCCTTCCACGGTTTTCGGTTTCAGCAATCTACGGAGGAAGCGATTACACAGCGCAGTTCCGACAGCTTGAACGGGGAGTTGAAGTCGTAGTCGGTACACCCGGGCGAGTCATTGACCACATCAAACGCGGCACGCTCGACCTGAGCGAACTCAAATGCCTGGTTCTCGACGAAGCCGACGAAATGCTCAACATGGGATTCCTGGACGATGTGAAGTTCGTCCTTGAGCAGTCACCAGACGGCCGCCAGATCGCTCTGTTTTCAGCCACACTGCCACCGCCGATCCGTACAATCGCCCAGCAATACCTCACCGATCCAGTGAAAATCACAATCAAGACGAAGACCATGACTGCTGATTCAATTCGGCAGCGAGCTGTGATCCTGCATCCGCGAGAAAAGATCGACGTACTCAAGCGACTGCTTGATGTTGAAACCACAGACGGAGTGATCATCTTTTCGAACACCAAAGACATGACGGTAACAATCGCCGAGCAGTTGAATCGCGAAGGTTTGAAAGCCATCGCATTAAACGGCGACATGCCACAGAAGACTCGCGAGCGTACGATCGAACAGCTCAAGGCCGGCTTGCTCGACATTCTCGTTGCCACAGACGTGGCCGCACGAGGCCTGGACGTTACACGGGTCAGCCACGTCATTAACTACGATGTCCCCCAGGACAATGAATCCTATGTCCATCGAATCGGACGGACGGGCAGAGCCGGACGGACGGGAGAAGCATTTATCTTTCTGACAAACTCGCAACGCGGAAAATTGCGGTTCATCGAACGGACGACAAAGCAGACAATTGAGATCGTCCAGCCGCCTACGGCCGACGACATCAACGCCATTCGAGTCAAACGATTCACACAGAAAATTTCCGATGCAGCTACGACCGCAGGCGGCGACCTTAAATTCTTCGAGGAGATGATCAAAAAGTTCTCCGAAGAGTCGGAGACGCCGATGATCACTATCGCAGCCGCTCTGGCGCAGATCGGCCAGAATGGCCGACCATTTCTCGCGAAGGATCGAGCACCACGCAAAGAATTCAGCCGCAACGATCGGAAAGACACGCGCGGTGAACGTGAAAACAACGATCGTGGGAAATTCTCACAACGATCAGGAGCCAACGCCTCACGAGGCCGCAGTGACAATCGCCAACTCGGACCACCCGAAAAAGGAAAAAATCGGTACCGCATTGCAGTCGGCTGGAACGACGGAGTCAAAGTGGGAAATATAGTCGGAGCGATTGCGAACGAAGGAAACATCGGCGGCGAATACATTGGGCCAATTAAGATTCACGATTCGTACGCAACCGTCGACCTTCCTGAAGGTATGCCTACCGAAATTTTCCACACGTTAAAGCGTACTCGGGTCGCTGGCAAACCGATGGAAATGACCTTAGCTAACGACGATCGAGGCGACTCATCAGACTCACGACCGCCGCAAGGGAAGAAGTTCAGCAGCGAACGCGCTCGCAACTCTGGGAACCGTGGCCCCGTTCGCGACAATGGAGCACACCCAGGAGCAAAACGAAAGTTCCGCAAGGGCAAACGCTCGTCACAGGATCACGTGTAATGAGTTTGATGGGCGCGATACGCTCGATCTCGCCGTCATTCTATTTTGCGAGATCGAAACGGACGATCCGCCCGTAGACGTTGTACTCGGTCACAAACAGGTTTCCGTGACTGTCAAAATCGAGTCCATGCGGTGCGGTTAAAATCCCCGTTCGCCAGTCCGTCGGCTTCACGTTATTCGTTGCCGTTTGAGCTTTCACATCATTGGCTCCTAACTGCAGAACGGTGTTGCCGGCCTTATCGAGCAGGCTGACTCGACCTTCGATTTCGGCAATCGCGGCAAGGTCGCCATGCACTGCGACGGCGGCCGGTCTTTTCATTTCTTTGACGACGTTCAGAACTTTTCCGTCAATCGAGAGATGAACGACTCGACGGTTTTCGCGATCACAGCAGAGGATCCGTGGCGGATCAAATCGGCCATCAATCGCAATCTTGTGACAGGTTCGAAACCCGAACGGTGCCGCCTTGCCACCAAAGCTGTTCTGGTATTTTCCATCGGCATTGAAGATGTGGATGACGTCGCTTGAGTACCCATCGACCGCAAAGATGCGTCCGTCCGGTGCGACATCAACGTTCGTCAGTCGAAGGATCGGTTTGCCCTTCCGCATGCGGACCAGTTCGGGGGGAATCGTTGAACCGGCAATACTCAGTACGATCCGTCCATCAAGCTGCATCTTCAAAATGGCCTGACCGCCAAGCCGCGCACCGTAGATAAACTCGCCCGCCTCTTCCTTGTGGATGACGAAACCGTGAAAATCAGCAGGGGCATTAGGGACGTTTCGCAGGTACTTGCCAGTCTTGTCGAAAACCTGGATACCACCACGCGCTCCCCCAACGCTTACGTACACATCGCTATTTGAGGAGACAGCAACATCACCATGCGCCTGCCCAATCGTCTGCATGTCGGATGCAGGCTTCAACCAGCCCTTAACGGCTGAATACTTCGGTTCTGCTGCGGACGAGAATCCGACGGATGCAGCGACAGTCAGAAATGTGATGGAGAGTCTAAATGGATAATTCATGGCAATGGCCTCACTGGTAATCCTTTCGCAAGCTGTCGCAAACATAACGAATTACGAAGACAGATTGCATCCTCGCTGCGTAGTTCAGTGAGCCGAACCGGCTACAGGCTCATTAGCCAGGCATACTCAATTCACGTGGTAGCCCCCTTTACGTTGAGGATTCGCGACCGGTACCATGACATTTGTTGCCTCACGCAATACATCGATAATTGCCGGGCAAGTTACATGGCTGCTGATTCTGCTTCGAAACATCACAGGCGAACATTTATCAACTCGCCGTTCGAAGACGCTGGAGTGAAACATGTTCAGACTAAACCCATCGAAGCCGGCCAATCCGTTTTTTTTCACTGTTCTCATCGGTCTTACCGCAGCGGCGCTGCTGCGGCCATGCCCAGCTCAAGCGGACGCCGGACTGGACGCCTACAACTTCGCACGAGGGCTCTACAAAGCCGAACGCTGGCTGCAGGCGGAAGAAGCGTTTCGTCAATTCCAGGCCAAATTTCCAAAGCACGAGCAGATTCCGTTTGGAAAGCTCTATCTGGGATTGTCGCAGATCCAGCTTGAGAAACATTCAGCCGGACGTGACACACTGGAAGTGTTCATCAAAGACTACCCTGAAAATACCGACGTCGCCCACGCTCGATACCGTGTTGCCGAGTGCAGTTATTATCTCGATGAACTGGAACGAGCCGAGAACGATTTCACTAACTGCCTGAAAGACTTTCCGAAAGATCCGTTCCGCGAATTCGCTTTGTTCTACCTCGGAGATACTCAACGACGACTCGGCAAATCCGAAAAGGCAGTGGCGAGCTTGCAGGACTCAATCAATCTTTTCCCGCAAGGCCGCATGGCTGTAGAAGCCCGGTTTGGACTGGCTCAGGCAACCGAAGCTGCAGGCGATTCAGAAAAAGCGTTGCTGTTGTACCGCGAGGCTGCGAAAAGTTCGCCGGAAAATCGTGGCGACGCCGCACAACTGGCAATCGCCAATCTACTGTTCAGCCAACGAAAGTTTCAGCAGGCCGTTGACGAGTACGAGGCTGTTGGCACTCGTTTTCCGAAAAGTCGGCTTCGCTCATTGGCCACCCTGAATGCGGGCTTCGCTCATTATCAAAACAATGACTTTTCAAATGCTCTTGCGAAATTCAACGAGGCTGAAACTAATCAAAAGCAAACCGTCACGGCTGGTTACTGGAAGGGGCTGACACTGAAAGCTCTGCGTGACTACTCCGGAGCTGCCGAAGTCCTCATTAACGTCGCGGAAAAGGCTGGCGATCAGGCAATAGCCGAGTCAGTTGTTTATCAACTTGCGGATTGCCAGTTTCGATCGGGGCAACTTACTCAGGCTGAAGCCAGCTTTCTTAAGGTCACCCAGAAGTGGCCGATGGGGCGGTTTGCCGATCACAGTTTGTATTTTGCGACAGAATGCGTTCTGGAGTCGGCTCGCGAGGCTGAACCCGCCATCCGAACGGCTCATCTAAAAGAGGCTGAATTACTTCTCAGCAAGTTCGATCGCGAATACAGCACCAGCACAATCCGAATGTCGCATAAGTTGCAGGAAGGCCAGTTCCTGATGCTGCGAGCAACTCCCGACGACATGAAACGAGCCGCCGAAATCTACGACGCAGTTCTGAAGACCACGCAACGACCACAGACTCAGGCCGAGGCACGCTACCAACTTGCTCGCGTTCGACAGGAGCAAGGCAATAGCCAGGGCGCCCTTGAAGCCATCGCCCCACTGGCAGAGGCGGTCATCGCCGATCCGAAAACCGGGTTACCGGAGTCCCTGATCCTCCACGCATTCCTCTCGCTTGAAGCCGCGCAGCCAATTGTCGCTTTAAAGTCAGCGGAGAGCTACCTGCAACACAACGAGAAGGGGCCCTTGAGAGACCAGGCATGGTCTCACGTCGCGATAGCCGCCGCAAAGACCCGCGATTGGACTATAGCTGACAAGGCTGTCAGCAGTCTGTTGAGTGATCACTCCGAAAGTCAAATCGTCTCTCGAACGATCCTGAACGTGGCAGAAACCGCATACGACGCCAAACACTGGCAGGCGGCCGGTCGTTTTTTTGGCACCCTGTTACCGCCAGGGCCTGAATCACCATTTCACGCCGCCGCGCTATCTGGACTGGCGTGGAGCAAGCTTCAGCAGATGGATTACGCGACCGCCGCCGAACGATTTCAGCAGTTCCTCAAAGAACACGCTGAACACAAACTCGCTGCCGAAGCTGGATTCATGGTCGGTGACGCTTTGCAGAGATCCACCAAATTGGCAGAAGCGGCAGCGGCTTTTGAAACGTCTTTCAAAACTTTCGCGCCGCACGAGCAAGCGTTTCTGGCCGGACTCCAGGCCGCCCGACTCCAGGCAGAATTAAAGCAGACTGACGAGGCCAACAGAATTTACGCGGCTGTCGAGGGTCAGTTCGCCAAACGCCCAGAGCATGATCAGCTACTCAACGAATGGGCTCTCGTACTCTACGAAGCGGAACGCTACACCGAGGCCGATGCACTGTTCCAACGGATCACCAACGAGCATCCTGACAGTAGCATCGCCGATAATGCCCAATTCAGCCTCGCCGAAAGCGATCTTGTCAACGGTAAGCTTCAGCTCGCCAGAACGTCATTTGCTGCCCTGACTGCCGATGAAGCAGCAGATGCAACCGTTCGAGAAGACTCGCTCTTCCGCATCATGGGCATCGATGCAGACGCCCAGAAATGGACCGACGTCATGGCTTCAGCAGACAAGTTTGCAAAGCAGTTTCCAGACAGCGAGTATGCTCCTGACGTCCAGTTTCACCTGGGGAACGGCCAACTGAACCTTGGCAGATTTCTGGATGCCGAGAAAACGCTTTCCAGGCTTGTTGACGGCGTCGCAAAACCTTCAATTGGTCAGAGTGACTGGGTGGGCCACCTCTGGGCACTACTCGCAGAGTGTCAGGTCAGGCAGAAAAAGTACGCTGCTGTCATGACTACGGCTGAGAAAGCTCGTGCATGGAAAGCCGATTCTCCCACGCATTACATGCTGGATGAAGTCGTCGGTCGGGCATGGAAAAGTCAGGCAAAGTTCACCGAAGCCACTGCGGCTTTCAAACGAGTCATTCAATCGGAAACTGGCAGTCGTACAGAAACCGCTGCCAAAGCACAGTTGATGATTGCTGAAATCCTCTTTCTGCAAAAGAAGTATCCCGAGGCTCGAGACGCTTACCTGACGGTCCACTTCCTCTACAAGTTTCCAGAGTGGCAAGCCCCGGCATTGTTCCAGGCAGGTCAATGTGAAGAATTGATCGGATCAAAAGAGAGCCGCGACGGTGCACGAAAGTGGTATCAAACATTGCAGACCGAGTTTGGTGACTCGGACTTCGCGACGCGAGCTGCGGACCGACTGAATATACTGGGCGATTCGTCCTGATTACTAACATTGCCGGTTATTCAGGGCCTGCAGTCTCGGTAGTCTGAGACCTTGCTGGCAACTTTTCACTGATCTGACTCAGAAATTGGTCGACGATTAGAGAAACGCCACATTCCGTCGCAAGAACGGATCGAGGTTGCTTCATGCGTTCATTAAATAGCTTATTTCCAAAGATCGGCGGGTTGCGTTGCGCAGTTCCTTCTGTCGCCGCAGTTGTGCTTGTTGCGATTTTCGTCGGCAGCAGCCATGCGCAAGACACAGGTCCAACGCCGATTCCGACCGAGTCTGTTGTGGCTGCATCCGAAGGCGGTCCTGCCCCGGCCACAAATCTTCCGGTGGGACCAGTCAAGAAATCATCAGGCATCCCAACGCACCCTGTCGAAATCATCGAACAGATGAGCGGCTGGCTGCTTCCGTTCCTGATCGCATCGGTCATTTCTGTATGGTTCACGATTGAACGTGTCGTCGTACTTCGGCGGTCGCGAGTAATCCCGCGACGTTTTGTTGAACCGTTCCTGGAAAACCTTCACAAAGGGAAACTGGATTCGC
>CALGTK010000023.1 GCA_937904325.1 uncultured Planctomyces sp. | reverse complement strand
TGGCGGCCTTCCGTGCCCCCCAGCTCAAACCACCGCAGGGCACCGGGCTGCCACTGGTGGTACTCCACACCATACGGGCCAACGCTGACCCCGGGACGGTCTGGGAATGGGCGAGCCACGATCGCAGCCCCTGCGGCCACAAAGTCATCCACCAGCTTCTTTGGGTTCAGTTTGTCTGCCATGGTGTCCCCTTGGTTGTGCAGTGTCGCCTGCTGTAATGGTGTCCAACAATATCTGATGACCAGGCGAGTTCTCGATGTCGGGCAGTGCAACCCGGATCACGCGGCGATCAGCCGATCGCTGAACGAGCATTTCGATGTTGAGATAGTGCGAGTTCATGGCGAGTCGGACAGGATTGGCGTATTGCAGTCCGGTGATTTCGATCTCGTACGGATCAATCAAAAGCTGGACCGAGACTACAATGAGGTTCTCAGCATACTTGAAACGATCAAGTCGGACTCTGCGATGAGTCACGTAGCGGTCATGTTGGTTTCAAGCTTTCCCGAAGCGCAGGAATCGGCGATGGCCGCTGGAGCCGTCTGCGGAGTTGGTAAAGCCGAAGTTGGCAACCCGGACGTAGTCCAACGTCTGGGTGCGATCCTCGGCTTCGATGAGTAGCGGGCCGTCGTTAACACAAGTCGCAAAGTGCACAAAAACAGCCGCGAGAATGATTCTCGCGGCTGCCTTGTGGTTCAAAGATCAGCGTCGTCGACTAATCAGGAAGTTACTTCTTCCGTTTCAGCGGCTTCCTCTGGGGCATCCGAAGCGTCTTCAGGAGCGTCTGCTCCAGCTTCCGCAGCGGCTTCGACGGCCTTGACCGTGTCGGCAGGAAAACCTGATTGTTTTAGAGCAGCCACAGCTTTGGCGGCATCAAACTTTCCGGCCTCAACTGAGACTGTTGCCGTTCTGGCGTCGGCATCAAGATCAACGTTCGCTACACCCGGTAGCGATTGCAACGATTTTTTGACCGCTGCACGGCAGCCGCCTCAGGTCATGCCCGGGCAAAAGAATTCGACGGTCGTTGCAGACGCGTCTGGCAATTCCATGGCGACTTCGGTTGAACCTGGTTCGGTAGAGATGTCGGTCGTACTGTCCGGCGAGGAGTTGGGAGCACCTCCCTGCGTGCAGCCAATCGCTGCCGCAAGAAGAAGCATGGGAAAACACTTCGTCATTTGATTGTCCTTTGTGAAACGTAACGTCTGTTTGACAGACCGTGAACCGCGACATGAACCAGTGTCGCGGGGAAATACTCATAACAATTATAGCAACGGCATCCAAACCGATACGTATAAAATCATACTTTTCGCAATTCAATATCGGTTCTGAACGTCAGTGCCGCTACTCCGTAACACCGAAAATTGTCTTCGGATTCCTGTTTACCTGGCAACGCATCGACCAATTATCCGTCTCACCACCTCAGTACTTCTGTACTTTGGCCGAATAATTCGGCTTTCAGACCGGTCTGATGCAGCATCGCCAAGAACAGATTGCACAAAGGAGTGCCGTCAGCCTGAGTGACATTCCGGCTGTGCTTGAAGCATCTGCCCGCCAGAAAAACTGTCAGATCACGAGCATGATGGGCGTTGAAGTTTCCGAAGTTGCTGCCGCAATTCTACGCTGAACCGAGGGTGTTGCAGATTCATCAATCCTGATCGTCGAGCCAGCGAACTTCGCCGTCCCAGCCTCGAGAGCACATCGCGCCGTGAATTCGCTCGGCACGGTTCAGTGATCGGATCAGCAGCATACCGATCATTTGCGAAAGCGTCCTCCAGCGAAACCATAAACTGCCGCCCGAGAAACTCCTCGCTTTTCGGGCGGTTCGCATTTTGTCCAACTCATCCCACACGACGAAAACGTAGCGGTACATGAAGGCGAGTATTGCCACGACGACGGCGGGAACTTTCAGCTTTCGCAGCGTGACCAGCAACTGCTCGAACGGCATCACGTTGACAAGCCAGAGGCTGACCAGAAACGCCAGGCAGCCTCGAAACATGATCTGCAGCATTAGATCCCAGCCACGATCAAGGCCTTGCGAAAGCGGCAGTGAAATCGCCATCGAGCTAACAAACGGCAGGAAAATCAGCAGTCGTTTGATCAAGTATCCAAGCGGTATGCCAGCGATGCTGTGTCCGGCGAAGACCAGGCAGCCGAGCACTCCGTAGGCTGGCCAGTAACGAACCGGAATGGCGACTCCGGTGACAATAACACTGACCGCCAGAGCCAGCTTTAGGACCGGCGGCAGGCGATGACAAATCGAAACTGAGCGGCCATAACGGTCCCAGAAGTCACTCACCGGTTGCCTCGGTGGCAATCACTGGAGCATTCATGGGAATCGCTCGACCAATCAGCACGGCTGCCGCGAAGACTGCCAACGATCCACCGATCCCCGCCACCGAGACTGATAATTTCTGCCACCCAGCGATAGGGATCTGGTCGTAGTTCGTGAAGAGCCCGGACGTACTTTCCGCCGACGCTGCAATCCGAAACTGCTCAGCAACTGAGTCGAGACCGTCGGGAAGAGTCGATGCAAATGGCGCTGCGAAGGCAGCGACGGCCAAGGCGCAAACAAGTCCAGCAGCGGCAAAACGGCTCGCGGAACTCGCCACCGTCGAGTCTACTGGCTGAGCCATGTCGATCAGGTCAGGTCGCTGTTGATAGATAACGCTCACGACGAATCCAGTGATGATCGCCTCTCCAACGCCAATCAACGCGTGCAAAGTGACCATCAACGTGAAAATGTTTCCAAAGTCAAAGTCGCTCACCGCGTATGATAGTCGAAACTCCAGGCAGAACATTGCGGAAGCCGCCAGCACGGCTAGCCATGCCGCCACTACTGAACCGGCGACGGCGCCGCGAAATCTTCCTCCGAGCAACTTACGGACGGTCGTCATCACCGCGTAACCGCCGATCGAACCCAGTACGGCCATGTGCAGAACGTTAGCGCCTAGCGCGAGCAGTCCGCCATCAGAAAACAGAGCCCACTGGGCAACAAGCACCAGCGTCACAGCAACGCATCCGGCCCACGGGCCAAGAATTGCTGCGGCCAGCACACCGCCCATCAAGTGTCCGGAGACTGGAAGTCCGATCGGAAAGTTGACCATCTGGCCTGCGAAGATCAACGATCCCATCATGCCAGTGAGCGGTACGGTACGCTCGCCCAGCAAATCCTTCATCCGGTGAAGGCTGTACCCGACCGCGCCCAGTGAGACCGCTCCGGTCGCGAGGCAAACACTGGTACTGAGATATCCGTCTTGAATGTGCATATTCGGCGAGAGATACGTTGAATGAAGTGGTACGTTGCAGTCGCAGGAATTTGGACTACGAGTTGTATCGAAGATACCTCTTGTCGCTTTGCGAAACAGGTTACAAGCAACCTGTGTCACCCTTGAGCGATGACCTTTGGCTACTGTTTCTTCTTCGGCTTCTTTTTTTCGGCCGGTTTCTTCTCTGGAATCGGTTCTAGTTTTGGCAGCTCGATTGGTGAGATTCCGGTGCCGTCGTAGCCGGCCATTGGCTTGCCGTTGTCGTCGAGCTTGCCACACGTCCAAAGAACGCCGCGTGCGAACATGCCCAACCAAACGTCGTTGTTCATCGTTTCGTTGTGATGGCCGAGCGAGGTTCCGAAGACTTTTGCTTTGCCAAAGGAATTGATCCAGGCGACTGTGTGAACCTGCTTCGTGTCTTTGCCATAAGCCTGTAGAAGAGGCGTCGCGTTCGGCCAGACTTTTTCGATGATGTAGAGTTCCCCGTTGGGCGTTTTCCATTCCAGAGGGAATCCAGCCATCACGGGGTGATGCTCGTTGACGTTCTGTGCAACGACCTGGTGCTTACTCTCATGACGTCGCGATGTGACTCCGATCAGTTCCCGCCACGCGTCGGCTCCGACGGGAGCGTTCCGGTAGCTGTGCAGTGAACAGTGAATGAACACTGCCGGCACGCCTTCGAAGTGAGCCTGGGCAATCGCTTTGACGAAGTCGTCATCCACCACTCCGCCAAAGCATTCGTTGTGGATAATCACGTCGTATTTCTTCGCCCAGCCTGGCTGGCTGTAAACTGAAACCTTGTGATCACGGCCCGTGCCGCCTTCGTGAACGACGTCGAAATCAATGCTGATTCGCTGAGACAGGCCCTGTTTGATGATCAGTTTCTGGTTGTCGTAATCGTGACAGCAGCCGCCTGTAATGATCAGCCCCTTTAGTTTTCCCTTGTCCTCAGCGGAAAGCGCGGCCGTGCAGACGAACATTAGAAACAGCGATAGAACAATGCGTCTCATGGTGTGAACTCCGAGGTGGCGGGGATTCGAGGGTCGGCTACTGAAAAGGGCGGACCGGACACTTTACCAGTCGCCCCGTCGACAACCAACTCTGACGGCAGGGCGGTTTCGACTGAATGTCATACGCCGCAGAATGCTCGGGCAAGCGGCGGACATTAGTCCGCTGGCGTCGTGCAGCAGCCGTGAAGGTCGGCATGCTTACGCCAACCGCTCTCCAGTATCACTGGGCTGAGTTTCGTCCGAAAACTGGCCACGAAGTTCTAAAAAGATAAGGTTGAGCGCTGGGACGATGACCAGCGTCAACGCCGTGGCGAAAATCAGCCCGAACGTAAGCGTGACGGCCATAGGGATCATGACCTTAGCCTGGAAGCTCGTTTCAAACATGAGCGGCGTGAGTCCAGCTGCGGTGGTGAGAGTCGTGAGCAGAATCGCTCGCAGACGCAGCTTCGCGCCGTCGACACTGGCTTCGAAATGGCCAACACCTTTGCGGACTCGAGTGTTGATAAAATCAACCAGGACCAGGGAGTCGTTAACAAGAATTCCGCTGAGGGCCACCATACCGATCAGGCTGAGAATGGTAATCGGATTGTTCGTCAGCAGGTGCCCAATGATGGCTCCTTGAATTCCGAACGGGATGGCAGCCATCACGACCAACGGTTGGCCGTATGAATGAAACAAACCCGCGAGCATCATGTAGATCAACAGGAGCGCCACCGGGAACGCAAGTTTTAACCCAGCGAATGATTTTCGCATTTCTTCGAAACTGCCCAGGAACTCGATGTTTACGTTCGGATGATCAGACAAAATGCTTTCATCAAATTTCTTCTGCACACCTTTGAGAATACTCGAAGTATTCCCCTGTTGATCGTCGACGTTGGCGTAGACCGTCACCGCTCTCGAATTCTGGCTGCGGTACAGCGAAGTGACTCCGTCAGTTTCGCTGAGTTCTGCGATTTGTCGCAAAGGAATCCAGCTTCGTTGTCCGGGAACGGTGCCGGTTGGAATCCACATCGACTCAAGGTTGTAAACGCTTTCGCGAAACGATTTCGGGTATCGAACCATGATGCGAACGTCTTCGCGATTGCGAGTAATTCGTCGAGCTTCGCGGCCGTACAGAGCCGATCGAACATGCGACCCCAGGGCCGCCACCGATCCGCCGCTGGCACGAGCTGATTCGAATAATCGAAGTTGAACTTCACGTTGCCCGGCATCGTAGTCATCGTCCAGGTCGAAGACGCCCTGGTAGCTGCTGACTTCTTCTCGGACCAGCGATGCGACCTCAACCAGTTCCTCGGTCTCGGCTCCGCTGATTCTGACGACGACGTCTTTCCCGCCAGGCCCACCGTTCAACGCCAGCCATCGGACGGCATTGATTTCTGGCAAAGTTCGTGTGAACTCTCGATAGACCGCGAGTAGCTCGTTGCTGGATCGTCCGCCTGCGCGTTCACGAGCATCTGATTCCTGCAGCTCGACTATCAGTTGTCCCAGGTGTGACTGATTCTTGAATCCAACGGCGCCTTCACCAGCGACGTCGACCTGAATTCCGACGAAGGCCTGGACGCTGACGACTTCGGGGGCTTTTTTAACAAACTCGCTGATCTCCATGACACGAGTCCGCACTCGATCGGAGGGGCTGCCGATGGGAAGTTCGATGTCGCAGATGACGGTCTCGCTGTCCATATCCTGGATGAAGACAAACTCGACGATTCCACTGGCAAGCAGTCCAAACGAGAGGAGCATCGTGGAAACGGCAATGCAAATCGTCAGGTACTTCCAGCGGAGTGCCTTGCGGAGAAACGCCTCATACTTAGTTTGCAGAACGTTCACGACGAAGCGTTCCTGTGCAGCTCGCAATCGCCGAAAACCTTTAACAATTCCACCAGGCTCGCCAGCGGCTTTGCGACGGCGTTCCTCTTCTTCAGGGCTGGGAAGATTTCGCAAGTGCGATGGCAGAATGATCAAAGCTTCGACCAGTGAAACGCTCAGCGCCGCCATAACGACGATGGGCAGTTCGCCCATGAAGTCGCCAATCGTTCCCTGAATAAAGAGCAGCGGAGCGAACGCGGCGATGGTGGTCAAAACGGCAATGATGACCGGCCACTGGACTTCTTCCGTCGCCGTGACGGCGGCCTGCTCCGAGGGCTCGCCCTCTTCGACATGCCGGCAAATATTTTCGCCGATGACGATGGCATCGTCGACGATGATTCCCAGGACGATGATCAAACCGAATACGCTGAGAAGATTGATCGAGATGCCGAAAATCCACATCACGATAAACGTTCCCAGGAACGATACCGGCAGACCGATCGCTGCCCAGAACGCAACTCGCAAATTGAGGAACAGCATGAGCGAAATCAGCACGAGCACGAGCCCCGTCTTGCCGTTTCTTGCCATCAGGTCAAGGCGGCCTTCAATGAACCGTGCCAGGTCAGTGTGCAGCTCAATGTCGAAGCCATGTGTGAAAGGGTTGGCTCGACTTTCTTTATACACTTTTTGTAAGTCGGGTCGGCCAATGATCGTATCGACGATGGACGAGAAGGCCTTAAATGGACCGAATTGCCACCATCCGTCACCGGGCGGGTTGAGTGGTTTATTTTTTTTGCCCGCAATGTATGCCTTCACGACCGACGAAATCTGAATCGCGTCCTGCGACTTCGTCTTGTAGACGTCGCAGCTCATAGATGGCTTCGAATCGAAGTATCCCTCGATGTCGACTTCGACGAATCCGTCGGCGATGTTTGCAACATCGCGCAACAGAATTTTCTTCCCGTCGGCACCTCCGGAGCGGACGACGATGTCTTCCAGATCCGAACCTTCCAGCTCTTCGCCAACAGTTCGTACCGCGACGGTCGTGCGCGATCCTTTTAGTTGGCCGCCTGAGACGTCGAGGTTCGACCGGCGGATCGCATTGGCGACTTCGTCAAAAGTCACGTCATACTCGATGAGTCGCTCTGGGATAATTTCGACACTGATTTCGTCGTCGCGGACGCCACTGACGATGATCCGGCTAACTCCGGGCAACGCGAGCAAATCGTCACGAAGATCACGCGTTGCCTGTTTGAGATCAGCCTCGTCTCCATCGCCGAAGATTGCGACGGAGATCACTGGCAGCATCGGCTCGAACGTTTTGACGGTTACACGCTCAAGGTCGTCCGGGAGATCCGGAAGCGCGTCAATTTCTCGCTTAACTTCGTTGAGAACTTGTTCCGCGTCATCAGCTTCGTTGTACAAGGTCAGCGTTGTGACGCTCTGGCTTTCCGAAACGGTCGAGTCGACCTTTTCGACGCCCTCCACATCGCGGACGGCTTCTTCGATTTTGATCGTGACGGCCTTCTCAATCTCCTTAGGCTGCACGCCGGGATGGATGGCTGTAATGATGAGCTTGTTTGGGCGAAATTCGGGGAACATCTCGCGGACAAGTGTCAGCGCAAAAATCGTCCCACCGGCCAGGATAACCAGCATCAGCATGTTGACGAAAACGGGATTTCGTACGCTGAATCGAGCAAAGGACATTCAGAAACTGCCTGTGGTCAGAGACTTTCGTGAATACTCATTGTTGCATAATTATTGAAAACAGAGGTCCTGCACGTCGACAGACGGAGCTAGTTCTTCTCTGTTCAGCTCACTCAGAATCAGTCTTGAAAATCAGAATTTTAACATTCAGAGTCGCCGACTTCTGGGTCCGGGTTAGCGACGAAACGATATCCCGTACCGCGAACCGAGAGAATATGTCGAGGTGTGCCTGGCTGTGGCTCGATCAGACGTCGCAGCCGCATCACGAAGTTGTCAATCGTGCGTGTACTGAATGCCGATGTGTCTTCCCACACGTTTTTCATAATCTGATCACGCGAGAGCACTCGACTTTCCTGATCGATGAAATACCGCAGCAGCTGCATTTCCATTGTAGTCAGCGTGTGAGTTGTGCCACTGACTGTTAGCTCAAATTGATCGAAATCTGCAACGATACCGTCGCCGAATCCAAAGCGTGCGGACAGGGCAGGTGATTTTTGTGTTTCGACGGGAGACGTTGCGCGAGCCTGCCTCCGGTTTGTCAGGTTGCGGACGCGGCTGAGCAGTTCAGGAAGCGCGAACGGCTTGGCGAGATACTGATCCGTGCCGGCGTCAAAGGCCATCGCTCGGTCTTCGCTCAGTGTCCGAGCGCTAAGAACGAGAATCGACACCTGCTCGTCACGGTTGCGGATTTCGCGAGTTGTTTCGTAGCCACTCATGCCGGGCAGCATCAAATCCATCAGGATCAAGTCGAAGGGTGGCTCGGCGGCGGCGAACAAGTCGAGCGCGCGGTGGCCGTCTCCAGCAGTTTCAACTTCGTACCCTTCCTGCTCGAAGTTGAACTTCAAGCCTTTGGCGATAGCTTCTTCGTCTTCAACGATCAGGATCTTCATGAATCCGGCCTCCCCGGAAGTTCAACTTCAAACACACTGCCGGACCCGTCCACTTTGTCGTGAACGGAAATACTGCCTTTCAGGATGTGAGCCAGAGTCCGGCTGATGTACAGCCCCAGCCCTGTCCCTTTCTGACGACGCTCCAGTTCGTCGCCTCCGCGGTAAAACATCTGAAACACTTTCTTCCGCAAGTCGGAAGGAACGCCTTCTCCGTTATCAGTAATTCGAACGCTGACTCGATCGGAACTTTTCATCCGAACATGCACTTCAACCTGCGGAGGATCACTTGCGTACTTCACGGCGTTGTCCAGCAGGTTTCCGAAAATCATCTCCAGCACTACGGGACGTGAGTGAACGACGATAGACTCGATGTCAAAGGTCACAACCTGTTCGGGATTCTGCTTGTGGTGAGCGCACGCCGAAACCGCGCACCGTCTCAGCAGGCCGTCCAAGGCGATGTCTTCCGGATCGGATTGATGACCGATTGCGTCCAGCCGCCCAACTTCCAGAAGCTGGCTGATGAGATGGTCCAGTCGTTGCAGTTCGTGCTCCATCGTCTGATAAAAGTCAGCTCGCTGCTCATCATCAAGCTGCCGCAACTGCAGAGTTTCAAGATACAATTTCAAAGCGGCGATCGGCGTTTTCAGTTCGTGAGTCACGCTGTCGACAAAGTTCGACTGTCGCTGATTAAGGCGTACTTCTTTCACCGTCAGAAACATGTAGAAAATCATGCCGACGAGAATCAGCGCAAATACGATCGTGCCGATCGTCAGAGCGCTCCAGGAACCTCGCTGAGCCAGCAGAATGATCCAGCAGACCATCAGCGCGACGTTCAGCGTCATCATAATCACGCTGAGCGTGATCGGAAGTCGCAACGTTCGTGGCTTGCGGATGTATCCCGCTTTGGATTCCTTACTTCCCATGCTGCGCATTTCGACAGTTTGTGTGGGAAAGTCAATCCTTTGCCAAAGATACTTTCGACAAGCGTCGGATAATCACCCTACGCGCGTAAAATAAGGACCACCCGCAGCTGGTCCCTGTCAGTATCCGTCGTCGATGTCCGAATACGGTGACTCACCGTTTACGCCGCCCCGTTTTCGGCGGATGTTGCGGCCGCCGCCGGCGTTGCCACTGGAGCGTCTGTCAGAACGAAGATAACTCGAACCAGGCGATCAGCAGAAAAGGTGTTACCCGATGATTCGAACCTTGACGGGTAGTTACCCGGCTCGGAAATCATCTTTCCAAGAGGACTGCCGTCCTGCACGGAGACCGCTCGCGATGTTTCGGATGCTTCGTTGGAATCAACCAGTCCAAGCTTCGACCGAAGATCAGAGTTTAACCCAGCAATTGGCAGAGCATCGGAAACAGATAACGTTTCCACCTGAAGTTTCTGAGCCATCTGCTCAATCGTGCGGCTGAGCTGCTCCGATTTTGACTCAACAAAAACGGCAACCAACCCTTTTCCTATCTTGTCACCAACCGGCAAGGCTTCTTTTGAACCGTCCAGAGGGATCTCTTCGTGAGCGAGTAGAACTCGCAGCGATTCCAGACCTGCCTGACGGTCAACAACTGTCAGGCGAACAATCGAAACCGACTTGCCATCCTGTCGCACCGCCTCGACGATGTCGCCAATTTCCGCTTCGCCCAACTTTTCGCGATTGATCTCGAACTGCTTTGTCGGCAGTTCGACGGACATCTTTACTTCTCGCTTGTTGGATTCCATACGCGTTGGCGTTTGCTGATTCGTCACAATTTCAGGGCCGGCCGGGTCGACAACGGCGACGTTCCGACCACCATTCGAAGACCACCACAATCCGCCACCGGCAAGAATAGCGATGCCGGCGGCTGCCGTGAGCACTCGAAGCAGTCTTCCGCGACGACCGACCTTCGTCGAATAGTCACCAGCCAGCAGGGTTTCCCTCTCGAGCGAGCGCAAGACCGCCTGCTGTAATTCCGGCGGGGCCTGGCTGACCGGCAGACTTTTCAGGCGGCCTGAAAGCCGCTGCAGTTCGTCCAGCTCCTGACGAAGTTCGGGAGATTCGGCCAACAGCTTTTCGACTTCTGCCCGCTCATCGAGAGGCAGTTCGTCGTCCAGCCAGGCTGACAGTCGTTCATTGGATGGCGTGCCGTTCATGGCTCGTTGTCCTGCCCTGCAAGTTCAAACCGAATGCGACCACACAGGGCCGATTTCAATCCTTTCGGACCGAATGTCGCATTCGCATCAAGTTTTGATCGAAACTCAACCCGCCGACACCTGGCAATTAAAGTTCCGCCACTCTATTCAGATCAGAGTGCCAGTGGAATCCTGATACTCGTTTTCGTAACTGCTTATTGTCAAATTGGTTGTGATCCATTCGGAGATCGGGAATATAACCCGGCCCCCCAAAGATGCGTAACTCTGACGCCGCCCCGACAGAAAAGTTCCGTGTTTCCCAGATGAATTTCTGATGCGTCTTGAAGTTGCCAGCCGCCAACCAAACGATGAATTCCCGCGCGTCTGTGTATTTTCCGGTGATTCGTACAAAAACGATTTCACTGACTGTGCCGATTATTCCGATTCCGAAATAGAAGAGCGTGACGCGCGACTGCGCGGATGCTCTCCTAATTGAATAGCTGTGACTGGTCTGGAGGGGCCACCACGGCTGAAGTTCGGGAATTCGCCGCAGGGAGGTGGCACGTGTCCTGGTTCCGTCAATCGTCGAGACGCTTCAGTGTTTTTGGGAAGCCCAGCCGCAAGCAAGCGGGTCGCATCGCTGTAAACATCACAGAACAGCTTGAGCAGAAGCTCCTGCTCGGCAGCCTCGTGCCGACCGAGACGGGAGTTCCCACCGGCGAACTGTTGCCGATCTCAACCGTCGACCTGCTGGCAAAGCACGAAGTCGACAACCTGTCCGCCGCGGACATCTCACTGATGGACGCGGGCGATGAGTTTCAGCGAATGGAGCTCCAGTTCGCCTGGCTGACTCGCCAGGAAGCTACCTCGTCCGACGGCGATTCGTCTCATGCAAATTCGGTCGACACGGGTGACGATGCTAATGCCGAACGCGCAGACGGATCTGACAGTGATGCGTCGAGCAGTACATCGACGCCTGAAAACTCGGATGCGTCCCGTAGTAAACCGAGTAATTCGG
>CALGTK010000022.1 GCA_937904325.1 uncultured Planctomyces sp. | reverse complement strand
GGTCGGCGAGGTCAGTCTCGGCGGAGCGTCGGGCACCCTGGTGCTGATCTACCTGTTGCTGGTATTGACCTCGCAAGCCCGCCAGGTCGGTGTTTCGTGTGGCGAGCTGCGTCTGAAGTTGCGCCTCCTGGCTGGTCAGGTCGGTGACTCGTTGTGACAGGAACTCGATTGTGGCTGCAAGCGTTGGTGTAGGAACCGGGCCGTGATCGCCATTCACTTTTCCAACATCAATTGCAATGGCACCAATGACTGTGTTGGCAGCATTCTGATCCGGGTCCCCAACCTCAGGTTGGTTGTATCCGGCAGCTGCTTTAAAGTGCGTAATCTGGTCGAGAAAGTCGCTGGCTGATTTATCAGCGACTTGTTTGTCCGCGGTTGCTTTGTCGAAACGAGCCTTATTATCGGCCAGTTCGCGGAACTGCATATAGAAGGCAACCCAGCCGATTACTGCCAGCATCGCAAAAATTGCGAGCGTGATCTGCAAGCCGACGGATTTATTTGAAGCAGCCATACCAGCACCTTTTAAATCGGACCCTGACGGTTCAACCATTCAAATCTGGAACTTATGGACAGAATGGAAGTGGGACAGTTCCGCTCAGCGGAAAGAGAAGTCGCGCACATTGTAGAAATGAAGGTGGAAATGCCTTTTTAGCTGGTTCGCACTGGCGTGCGCTAATCATGCAGAACCAACAAGTTCACAAGTCTAAGATTGGTCCGGTTCGAGTCAAGAAAGATCTCGCGGAACAGGGGACTGTAGCGCCCGTAAGAGTCGGAGCATTCGAGGGGGAACCGTCGTAACGGCCTGGTTGTGATGAATAGTCAGATGAAACAGTTGAGCGGGAAAACGTTGACGGTACCAGTCCAGCAGAGTTGTACCGATTCAAACGCCCCTGCACGGTGAATTTGACACTGCCGTTTCGCAGCGCAGTTTTCTGAAAGTTGGACAGCTATGCTCCGCTAATCGCACGAGGGCATGATGATTCTGGACAGGAGTTGACCTGCACCACCGGACTTCCATCTCTGATGGCCCTGAAAATGAACAGCCAGTGGCTGTACATGGACCCCGCCCCGCTACTCTTTCGACGGCAGTATCGCAATTCGATGAGCAAAACCCTCTACGCCATTGATGTTTTCTCGCTGGTCTTTCAGGTCTTTCACGCCATCCCGCCGATGACGGGAACGTCTGGTCAACCGACTAACGCGGTGTTCGGGTTTACGCGGGATCTGCTGACGATTCTCCGCCTGCGCAAACCGGACTACATGATCTGCGCGATGGATTTGCCGGGTCGTGGCGTCCGAGAAGACATTTATGAGGAGTACAAAGCCAACCGGGACGAGATGCCCGACGATCTACGTCCTCAGATCCCGCTCATCGTTGAAGTCATCAAGGGATTCGGCATTCCGGTCATTGGCCTTGAAGGCTGGGAAGCCGACGACATTCTGGCGACGGTTGCTCGTCGATCCGAAGCGGCAGGCATCCAGGCCAACATCGTCACCAGCGACAAAGACGCCCGCCAACTCATCAGTCCGCTGGTCCGACTGTACAACGTCCGCAAGGACAAGTTTATGGATGAACCCGACCTCATTGCGGATTGGGGCGTCCGCGCGAATCAGGTGGTCGACTTCCAGGCACTCGTCGGCGATAAGGTCGACAACGTCCCGGGAGTTCCACTTGTCGGCCCGAAGAAGGCCAGCGCGCTGCTCAACCAGTTCGGAACGCTCGAAGAGGTACTCGCCCATGCCGCTGAAGCACCCGGCAAGAAACTCCAGGAGAATCTCAAGACCTACGCCGAGCAGGCCCGAATCAGCCGGCAACTTGTCGAGCTGAACACTCAGCTCGAATTCGACCTTGACTGGGACAAGGCAGTGTCCGGACAGGTCAACGCCGACCGACTGACCGAATTGTTTCGAGAATGCGGCTTTCGAAGATTCATTGACGAGATCCGTGAGTTCGTTCCCGCAGGATCAATTGTCGAACCCGATCCGCTATTCGCGGACGGCGAGCCCGCTGTCGAAGTTGTCGCTGACGAGCAGGGGCTTACAAAGCTTGCCCAGGAGATTTCCGACTCGTCGGCAGTGGCGATTCGTCCCGAATTCGACGGACTCGATCCACTCTGCTCGACAATGCTGTCACTGACGGTTGCGACGGATGAAAAACGAGCGACCTTCGTCCCACTCCACGAACTCGTTTCCGAGCAATCTTTGGAACCTGCGTCTGTCTGGAAGACCCTCGCTCCAGTTCTGACTGTCGATCAAACGTCGGTATCCGGGCACGATATCAAAGGCACGTTGCTCGCCCTTCGTCGAGCAGCCGACGCATCCGAATCTGAAACAAATCTCACCGACGTCGAGCCTGGCCTGGACACGATGGTTGGCAACTATCTGCTTTACGCAGGATCAAGAAGCCACGGCCTTTCGCAACTTGTCGAACGCTACTTCGGATTACCGGTCGAGCCGCTTTCCCGTCTCTCGTCAAAAGACGACAACTCGGAAGGTTTCAAGACCGAACATCTGGCGAAACACTCCGCGGAAGAAGCGTGTCTGATGCTGCGCACCGGGGCGAAGATGCGAGAAGAGTTGGAGAAGAACGAACTCTGGAACCTCTATGACGACGTTGAGCGTCCCTTGATTTCTGTACTGGCCGATCTTGAATACACGGGCATCAAAGTCGACGCCGAAGAACTCGGTCGACAGAACCAGGAAGTCAGCTCGCGCATTAAAGAACTAATTAACGAAATTCACGAACTGGCCGACGAAGACTTCAACGTCGATTCACCAAAACAGCTCAGCGCCATCCTGTTCGACAAACTCGGCCTGCCGGTCCTTAAGAAAACAAAAACCGGAGCAAGCACCGACCAGGAAGTCCTCGAACAGCTTGCGGAGATGCACGAGCTTCCCAGAAAGATCATCGAGAACCGACACCTGGTCAAACTGAAGGGCACCTACCTGGATGCTCTGCCAAGGCTCATCAATTCCGACACCGGTCGAATTCATGCATCGTTCAATCAGGTAGTCGCCGCCACGGGCCGGTTGAGTTCCAGTAATCCGAACCTGCAGAATATCCCGATCCGCACTCCAGAAGGCGAGCGAATTCGCCGAGCTTTTGTCCCTGGCGAACCAGGCTGGAAGCTCATTTGCGCGGACTACTCACAGATCGAACTGCGAGTCCTCGCTCACTTCAGTGGCGACGTTGCCATGCAGAAAGCCTTCGCAGACGGCATCGATATTCACCGAGCCGTCGCTGCCGAAGTGTTTGGTGTCGCCCCCGAGGACGTTGATTCCAACCAGCGGCGCATGGCGAAGGGCGTCAACTTTGGCGTGATCTACGGCCAAAGCTCGTTCGGACTTTCAGCCTCGCTGGGCATCAGTCGTGAAGAAGCAACCGATTTCATCGACAGCTACTTCGAACGTTACAGCGGGGTCGCCGCGTTCATGGAAGAAACGCTCGACGAATGCAAAGCAACCGGCTTTGCAAAAACCATCCTTGGTCGCCGTCGAGCCATCACTGGAATTCGGCCAACTCGAAAAGGGCAACTCAACATGCCCGAACGGACCGCCGTCAACACCGTGATCCAGGGTTCCGCCGCCGATCTGATCAAAACTGCAATGATCAACATTCACCGCACGCTCAAAGCTGAAAACCATCCTGCCAACATGCTCCTTCAAATTCACGACGAACTGGTCTTTGAAACACCTGAGTCCGAAGCCGAGTCTCTGAAGCAGCTCGTGAAGACGGGAATGGAGACAGCCTTCACGCTTGACGTTCCCCTGACCGTCGACATCGCCATCGGCGACAACTGGCTCGACGCGAAATCGTAGGACGCGCTTACCGACTAAACGGTTGAACGCCGAAACTTGTCCAATCAGTGAAGCTGTAACTACGATCCGCCCGTTCATGTTCGTCAGAATGGGATAGTAGTCGTGGGCCAATCGTCTTCATGCAATGAATGTAACGCTGTCTTGAAGGTCAGTCAGGAACGAGCCGGGAGTTAGATCCGTTGCCCCAAGTGCAAAAGCACTATCACGGTTCCTGCAGCGATTTCGTCCGGTTCTCGAAAGACCCAGAATTTACCAGAGGCTCGACCAAAGCAAACGAGTGTCGACTCATCACGAGCAGATCGGACGGGCACTTCAAGTGAATCGGCCAGGAAGCTACCGAAGGATCGCGAAGTCAGGTATCGGCGTCTCGAAACAGAGGTGATTCAAGCAATTGAGGGAGCCATTGAACCCGTCCGCGTCCCGCTGATGTATCGCGTCGGCATCTTTCTGGCACTGACTGTTATGGTTCTGTTGCCGTTGATCTACCTCGCTTTGATCGGTGCTGTCGGCTACGCCGTTTACTGGCATGCGATCACCAATACCGGTCTGCTGACTTCCGACCTGGGAGCATCTCGAACATCCGGCAGAGCTCGGCTCTTTGCATTTCTGCTGTATCTTGCACCGGTGGCGATCGGTGTAATTCTAGTTCTTTTCATGTTCAAGCCGCTGTTGTCACGACCTCAGAAACGGAGACAACCTCGTAAGCTTTCTCGTGCAAAAGAACCGCTCCTGTTTGCATTCGTCGACCGCTTGTGTGATGCCGTTCATGCGCCGAGACCGAAACGAATTGACGTTGATCTTCAGGTCAATGCTTCAGCCAGTTTTCGAGCAGGAATGCTCAGCATGCTGGGGACGGACCTTGTCCTGACGATTGGGATCCCTCTCTTAGCCGGGTTAAACATGCGACAGTTTGCCGGAGTGCTCGCTCACGAGTTCGGCCACTTTTCTCAAGGCGCCGGCATGCGGACGACGTACGTTGTTAGAACAATCGCTCATTGGTTTTCTCGAGTCGTTTATGAACGAGATGCCTGGGACGAGAAAATGACGGAACTTTCACACGAAGTCGATCTTCGGGTTGGCTGGATTCTTTTTCTGGCTCGAGGCTTCGTCTGGCTGACGCGACGCGTTCTGTGGTGTCTGATGATGGTCGGAAACGCCGTTGCCGGATTCATGTTGAGGCAGATGGAGTTTGATGCCGACCGCCACGAAGCCAGATTTTCAGGGAACGATGTCTTTGCGGAAACTCAAAGCACTCTGCCACTACTTGGTTATGCCGACCAGCAGTCATGGAATCAACTTGGCGACTTCTACCGTGAAGGAAAACTTGTCGACAACATGCCTCGACTGACGGTTTCCAATTCGAAAAAACTTCCGAATGAAGTTCGAGATTACTTCAGAGCAGTTACAGCTGAAACGAAAACCGGACTGTTGGATACTCATCCGGCTGATCGCGATCGAGTTACTAATGCAGAACGCGAAGCTGCAGCAGGCATTTTTCGGTTGGCGTACCCGGCGGCTCACCTGTTCCGCAATTTTCCGGCCCTTTGTCGAGCCGCAACGCTGGACCTCTACAAAGAGTTGTTCGGGCGAAAGTTTGATCCTTCAACGATGGCGTCTGTGGACGACCTTGTCGCTCATCAGGAAGCCGAACAGAACGATCACGTTGCGCTCAGGCGTTACCTGCAAGGACATCTGACGTTTCATCGACCACTTCGCCCGAGCCCCGAGAACATTACCGCGTCTGAAGACGTGGACGCTCAGGTGGAGTTACTGAAGAAGCATCGAGCCCGTATCGAAAAAGCGTTTCCACAAGTAGGAAAATTTCTGGAACCTGCGAAAGAAGCCCAAAGCCAGCTTGTCGATACGAAACGTGCGCGACCGCTGTTGAATGCAAAAATCAAGATTAGTCCTGAGGCGTTTGATGTGGACCTGAGTTCTCGTCAGAAGCTGGAATCGGTCCGTGATAACGCTATCGAAACTCTCGACAGGACAGATTCCGCGATCGCAAAATTCGAGTCCATTGCAGTCGCCCGTCTTGAAACGGCCATCGGCCTGTTGCGGTCACCTCAATTCGCTTCGAACATTTCTGATGCCGAACAATTGAATAAGCAAAGTCGCACCCTGCTGGCAGCAGTGGCCGTAATGGGTTCGCAAATGGACGCAACGATTAATCTGTTGGACCTCAGAGCCGTCATGGCATGTTGTGGTCAGCTTCTGTCGGCAGACTCTGACAACGAAACCGCAAACAGACTTCTTCACAGTCAGGGGGATGATCTGACGCTGGCGGTTCGGGCAATTCACCGCACACTTCTCAACGAAGCCTACCCGTTTGACCATGCCAAAGGTCAAATCACAATTGCCGAGTACATGCTCGACGATCTCCCTCACGACGGCGATCTGGGCGGATTCTATGACGCAGCCGAGGTGCTGACAGATTCGTTACTCCGACTGTATTCGCGAACGCTTGGAGCACTTTGCCTGATCGCGGAAAAGGTCGAAGAAGCAGTCGGACTGCCTCCGTTACCCGAACTCGATGACGAATCATCTGACAACATCGAGAGTGAATGACCGGTCTCATCGAGCGATCAACTACTCAGCGCTGCTGGTTCGTTGTACTAGAAAACTGCGTTCGCCGCGGGTGACGTAGATCGCCTGCTCGTCGAGTCGGTCGCAAAGTTGGGCCAGGAAATTGATCAGGCGATCGAATTCGGATTCGCTGCCGAATGAAACTTCGAAGCGTTCCATGACGTCGTGAAAAACTTCCCCGTCGGGAGCGGCCCAGTAGCCTCGCACGGGAGTTGGCGTTTGGGTGTAAGCGTTGTACCGGCTCATCAGGAACTCGTGAATGTCCTGCCGAGCGGTCAGTGAATCGCGAGCATGTTTTGGATGATCAAGCTTGTGCGCTGGCACGTAGAAAACGGTGACTTTGCCGAGTTCGTGTACCGACGCGCGAAATTCGTTTTTTGATTCAGGCTTGCTCATGTCTATCCAGCAGCGAAGCCGGCCAGGAACAACCGGGCCGGCTTCATTTGCTTGAGATTCGTAAGTCGTCGAAAAGAGGACGGCAGACCCAAATTGCTATTTAGCTGGTCCCATCTTCCGGAAAGGCCAATCAGGAGTGCCACTGGGATCTTTAGCCAGTGGGGACTTGCCTAAAGAAAAGTCATGCGGTTTCAGGTTTCGATCGACCCAGAACTGCTTGTCACGGACGAATCCGTAGAAACTCGGGTAAAATGGATCGACGAAGTCGACGTTAGCTGCCTTTGGAACTTCCAGGCCAGTTAGATGGTACGCTGCATTAACGACAAGCCGTCGAGCGTCGTGGCTGACCAGATCGACCGAAGCTCCCATCGTCGTGCAGAAGGCTTGTCCTTTGGTTCCGCCTGGTGCGGTGTACTCACGCAGCCAGGCCAGTGCCTGCAGTGGGTTGTTCTTCGGTCCGTCGATAGCTTTGGAAGCAGGATCGAGTGTCGCGGTGACGGCTCCGCGAAGCAGCACGGTTGCTTTCTTCTCATCAAGATTTCGGACAGTGTAGACGTCTGACGGTGCGAACACGTCTTTGACGCTGTTGAGAACCGGGTGTTTAGCGTTGGCTGCTTCGATGACTCCTCGGCAGCCTTCACGTTTATGTCCGCCGTGATGGGCGACCCACTTTTCACCAAGAATCTGTAGACCGAAGAAACTCCACTTGCCACGAAACCCGTGTGTCGCCGTGCGAAGACCGATGACCGGCTTGCCAGCTTCAAGGAACGCGTCGAACGGCTTCATTGAATCTTCGGATGGGGTGCGGAATCGAGTCGCGACGATCATTAAGTCGGCATCGTTGAGGGCGTCCAGTCCTGGAATATTCTGCTGGTTGTTGGGGTCGATGTAACCGTTTTCCGGATCGAGCGAAAACAGCACCGTGCAGGCAAATCCGTGTCGCTGGCTGAGGATTTTTCCCAGCATCGGCAGAGATTCTTCCGAGCGGTATTCCTCGTCGCCGCTGATCAGGACGACTTTCTTGCCTTTGCCAGGACCGTCTTTGCCTTTAAAGACAAGGCTTTCCGCGAATGTGGCATTTCCAGCAACGACGGTCAGGCCGAGAGCCATGACGCAAATTCCAAACATTTTTCTCATGGTGGTACTCCGTAGCGTGCGTCTCTACGCACCGTGATTCACAGGTTAATTAGAAGGCGCGTCAAGACGCACTCTACGGCAGCAATGATCGTAATCAATGGTTGTGGTGCATGTGGAACAGCATGTGTTTCTTGTCGCCCTTTGAAAACACGTAAGCGACGAGGTCGAGAATCTCTTCTTCCGTCAGTTTGCTGAGCAGCCCCTTTGGCATGATGGACAGCGGAGACTTCACACGTTCGTCGATTGAATCCTTATCGATTACGGTTGGTGCGGCCCTGGCCAGCGGGTCAATCAGTACCCTCACCTGCGTAGCTGACTCCTCGACGACCATTCCTGTGACGATTTTTCCTGAGTCGAGAATAAACGTGTTCGACTGATACTTCTCAGCGATTTCTTTGGATGGCTCAATCAACGATTGCAGAATGTGCTCTCTGGAATTTTTCTTCGGATCGATTTTTGTGAGATCCGGTCCGACTTCAAATCCTTCACCATTCATCTTGTGGCAGGCGACACAGTTCGCCACTTTGAACAGGTTCTTTGCCGTTTCGAACGAGCGATCGTGCATCATCTCAGCGACGGCTGCGTTGAGGTCATCGAATTTCCATTCCGTGTTTCGCGAGGTGTACTTCAGCAGTTCGTCTTTGAACGGCAAAGGGTTGGCTGCTAGATATTTCGTCGGGTTTGCCTGGTACTGCTCCAGGTCGGCGACGACGTAGAGTGCACCGAACATTCGACGCCAGTGACCAGGATAAGTACAGACATACGGGTAAACGCCCGGCGTTGCTGGCGCCTCAAAGGCGAGGGCCTGACTCTTGCCTTTGTCGAGACTTTGGCTGCTCAGCAGAATTTTGACAGAATGCGGAACGTAGTGGCGAGACTTGGCGTCTGCATCTCGACCAGTTCGCTCAGCCGCTTCGCCAACTTCGGAAAGAGCACCGGGCTGAACAATGACAAAATTATGTTCCATGTTATCTGAGTTGGTGAATCGGAATTCGACCGGCTTGCCTGCCTGGATAACAATCTTTTCTTTGTCGTAAATCATTCGTTCTACGACCGTACCGATGGCGATAACCCGGACGTCCAGATTCTGGAGCCGATCTTCAACCGACTTCGCTGCCGCGGCAGGTAATTTCTTTGACAGTGATCGGGTCAGGGCGACGGCGTCCAAAGCCGCTTCACCAGTTCGCAGTCGAGCCGGCATTGCACTCAGGTAGCCGACGAGATTATCGATCAGCCCGCTCAGTCCTTTGTCCGGCCAGTGTTCTTCCGGAATTGCTCGCAGTCCGTTAATGGCCGAAGTTCGATTGCGACCGGTTCGGATAAGCGTCGACAGGTCCTCAAATTTCTCGGCTTCATGACCAGGGATCGAAGCGAGCGAGTGAATCGCAACGTCATGCAGATTCTCATTTCCGCCGCTCACTGAAAGACGGCCGGCAGCTATCGCCTGTTTCTTCAGTCCCGGACCTGCCCACGCAAATTCCAACCCGTCTCCGCCGCCATTATCAAAGTAGGTAACGACCAGATCATGTGAACCTGCTGTCAGATTGATGGTTGCGTTTTTCTCGACCATACCGTGAAGGCCGTCGTTGTTAATGATCAGTTTGTCGTCCAGATAAAGGCGTGAGCCATCATCCGAAGCGATAAAAAACGAGTACCTGCCGGCGGTTGGAATGGCGATTGAACCGGTGAACTGCAACGCGAACTTGTCGGCCGATTTGTTTTTCGGCACCCAGAGGTCAACTGTAGGCCGGATCTCCGTCATCTGTGGAGTCATTTTTGCCAGAGTTTCGATCGCGACATTGGCGGCACTTGGGTAGAAGTAGTCAACCTTGATTCCGCTTTGCGTGACTCCACTGCTGCCGAGTTCAGCTTCGAGGTTCGGAGGCACTTCGAACATCAGCGACCGGACATCCGAGTACAGGCTGCCTCGTAACTTCGCATCGGCGATGGATGGCACGGCGGCCAGCAGATCCCGCAAACTCTCTTTGCTCTTCGAAGCGGTAAACAACGCTCCATTTCCGGCCTTGTCGATTTGTATCAGAGCGGCGTATCCGAGTTGCCGCAGATCTGCTTCTTTGCCATTCAGTGCAAGATTCTCGATGCGGTCTCGCGCTTTCGTCAAGTCTGTAGCCGGCTGTTCGACCAGCAGTTGGAGCAGTCCCTCACTTCCTGATACCTGACCAGCCGCATCTCGGCTTTCGATCAAATTCAATGCAAGCGACAACGGTTTTACTTTCTGAATTCCGGCCAGTCCGTTCAATGACTCCCGCATCGCTGAAGCTGGAATATTCTGTCGGCTGAGGATGGCCTCGTAGACAGCTTCGGAGCGGTCGAGTTTAAGCAGATCGGCGACGCTGGCATTCAGCAATGAGTAAGCCATTGCTGCTTTCGAAAGCGGTTTTCCGGTCGCCATCATTTCTCGAACGAGCGTGTCCGCGTTGATTCTGCTTTTCGCGTATTTGAGGACGACGTCCAGTTCCGGGTCAGTCGAACGTGTCGCCACTTCAAAGATGACTTCAGCGGCGGCTACACCTTCAAAGGCCACGGCTGCCTTAAGAGCTTCTGCTCGAACCAGTGCTGACTCGTCACGTGATGCTGCTTCGAGAATCGATTTCCAGCCGCTGATTCCGATGTTGATCTCTCGAAAATGCCCGAGCGTCCGAATGGCGGCTGCGCGAACACGGGGTTCGTCAGCCTGAACGACTTTGGCGAGCAATTCGACATTCGGGAGTCTCTGCTCTTCGAAGACCCACAGACATTCCAGCAGTGCTTGAGCCTCGTCGCGGCCTGCCGAAGCGTTCTTTGGATTTAGTGTTGCTGCAAAGCTGCCCACTTCACGAGTAATCTCGCCACGTTCTCGACCGGAGAGTTCCAGGCGAGCTCGATATCGAGTGCTGTCGGTGGCGGCGAAGAAGTTCTGGCAGACTTCCTCGATCGGTTTGCCCCTCATCTTTGCAGGCGTGACGAGATCGCGACCTTCGCAGGTCACCCGGTAAATTCGACCGTGTTCATGGTCACGGTTGGGGTCTCGCATGTTGTGCTGCATATGGCCGATCAAAGCGTTGTGCCAATCGGCGACATATAAGGCACCGTCGCCGCCGATCTCAATGTCACTCGGTCGAAAGTTTGGATCACTGGAAATCAGGATCGGCTCGATTTCTTCTGCGGTGATGTCAGCTCCGTTGTACTTCACCTCATGCTGCAAAACACCGAGCACGCCGATTGCATTGCAGATAAGAAAATTGCCTTCGAGTTCGGGCGGGAAGTGAGGGCTCGACAGCAGCCCAGTCGCCGGCACCGGGCGAACTCGTTTCTGGTACCACTTCTTGTTGCCGATGCCTTTGCCGATGTTGATATAAGAGCCTGTGCCACTTGTCCCATCACTGGCAAACTGATAACCCCACTGGTCGATGACGTCGCCGTGCGGGTTCGGTCCGATTGGAAAGTGAAATTCGAACTCGAAGGTTCGTGGGTTGAAGCGGTGAACTCCGGAAGAGCCTGAGCGGAACGTTTTCGTCGGTGTCTCAATGTTGGCGACGTTAAAAATGCCGCGTGACCAGTACATCCAACCGCCCGGACCGACGTTGACGGCGTTGGCCGAGTGGTGTGTATCGGCGCTGGACACTCCCTGTAACACTCGAAGTTTTACGTCCGCTTTGTCGTCTCCATCGGTGTCTTTCAGAAACCAGATTTCCGGAGGAGCTGCGACCAGTACTCCGCCGCCCCAGAATTCAAAACCGGTCACCGAGTTCAGTTCGTCCGCAAACACGATGCACTTGTCGGCTTCTCCGTCCTGATCTTCGTCCGGTAAGATCAGCAGGGCGTCGCGTCGAGGTTCTGCCGGATTCCAATGT
>CALGTK010000021.1 GCA_937904325.1 uncultured Planctomyces sp. | reverse complement strand
ATGGGCAACTACTTATAATCCGCCCAGTGGAAAAAAGCACGGTAAACAAGAGGTCTCATTACTGTTCGAGCGTTGCGATCACGTGAGAATTAGAGAATTCAGATTCCGGAGAAGAACTAAATGGCAGGGACGAACACCTTCGGCGCGTTGGCAACACTGAACACGAAGGGCGGAGACGTCCAGTATTATCGCTTGAAGAAACTGGCTGAGGACGGGCTGTGCGATCTCGATTCACTACCATTCTCAATCCGGGTTCTGCTGGAAGCCTGCCTTCGGAACGAAGACGGTTTCGTTGTCAGCAAAGACGACGTTGCAGGATTGGCGAAATGGGATGCAGCCAACGTCGCTCAGGTCGAACTGCCCTTCAAGCCAGGCCGAGTTGTGCTGCAGGATTTCACCGGCGTTCCGGCTGTTGTGGACCTTGCGGCGCTTCGGTCGGCGATGGTTCGCATGGGTGGAGACCCAAAGAAGATCAACCCGTTGGTTCAGTGTGACCTGGTGATTGACCACTCAGTCCAGGTCGATCAGTTTGCCACGAACTCTGCACTTCAGTTCAATGTTGATAAAGAGTTTGAGCGAAACCAGGAACGATACGAATTTCTGCGTTGGGGGCAGCAGGCATTTGACAATTTCCGGGTAGTGCCTCCGGCGACCGGCATTGTTCATCAGGTCAATCTTGAGTACCTCGCGGAAGTGGTGCTGACCCGCGATGGCGTGGCTTTTCCTGACAGCCTTGTCGGAACGGACAGCCACACGACCATGATCAACGGTCTTGGCGTCGTTGGCTGGGGAGTCGGTGGGATTGAAGCCGAAGCTGTTATGCTTGGGCAGCCGATTTACATGCTCACTCCGGAAGTCGTCGGCTTCAAACTGACGAGCAAGCTGGCGGAAGGTGCCACGGCGACAGACCTCGTTCTGACAGTCACGCAGACGCTGCGTGCTCACGGCGTTGTTGGCAAGTTCGTCGAGTTCTTCGGTCCAGGCCTGAGTGCACTCAGCCTTGCCGACCGGGCAACTCTGGCAAACATGGCTCCCGAATATGGCGCGACGATGGGCTTCTGTCCTGTCGACGAAGAAACTCTTAATTACATGCGGAAGACCGGTCGCGATGCGAAGCTCGTCGAACTGGTCGAACGCTACACGAAAGAGCAGGGGCTGTTTCATACAGCCGATTGTCCCGATCCTGAGTTTACCAGCACGCTGGAACTCGACATGAGTACGGTCGTGCCGTCGCTTGCCGGACCAAAGCGGCCACAGGATCGGATTCTACTAAGTGATATGAAGTCGACGTGGCAGCGTGACCTCAAGGATGTGTTCAGTCGAAACGAGCCCGTGGCGTCGCAGAAGGTCGACGATCCAGAACAGACGTCCGAGATCAATGATGGTGCGGTTGTCATCGCCGCCATCACAAGCTGCACGAACACCAGTAACCCGTCTGTGATGATTGGGGCCGGTCTGGTTGCTCGAAATGCAGCCGCAAAAGGACTGACTCGCAAGCCGTGGGTTAAAACGAGCCTTGCTCCTGGCAGTCGCGTTGTCACTGACTACCTGGAGAAGTCAGGGCTCGACAAAGAGCTGGAGAAGCTTGGCTTTTTCACTGTCGGTTATGGTTGCACGACGTGTATCGGAAACAGTGGTCCGCTGCCGGAGCCAGTAGCTAACGCAGTCAATGCGGGCGATCTGGTCGTTTCTTCGGTACTTTCCGGAAACCGAAACTTTGAAGGTCGAGTTAATCCGCTCGTCAAGGCCAACTACCTTGCGAGTCCTCCGTTGGTCGTTGCGTACGCGATCGCCGGTACGACCGATATTGACCTGGTCAATGAACCACTTGGGCAGGACACCGATGGCAACGACGTCTTCCTGAAAGATATCTGGCCGAGTCAGCAGGAAGTGACCGACACGGTTGCCGCTTCAATGAGTCCGGAACAGTTTATTGAGCAATACGCTGGTGCGGCGGCCGGCCCGCCTCAATGGCAGGCGATTCCGTCGTCGGAAGGCGATCTTTACGAGTGGAACGAAGTCAGCACTTATGTGCAGGAACCGCCATTCTTCGTTGATATGTCGCCAGAACCGAAGCCGATCGAGTCCATCGAAGGGGCACGGTGTCTGGTATCGGTTGGCGATTCGACGACGACTGACCACATCAGCCCGGCCGGAGCGATCAAGCCGGATTCTCCCGCGGGACAATTTCTTCAGGACAGTGACGTCCACATCGCGGACTTCAACAGCTATGGTAGTCGACGTGGCAATGACCGAGTGATGACTCGTGGCACATTTGCAAACATTCGGCTTCGAAACCTGCTTGCGCCGGGAACGGAAGGTGGCGAGACTATTTATTTGCCGACTGGTGAGCCGTCATCAATTTACGATGCAGCCATGAAGTATCGTGAATCTGGTACGCCGCTGGTTGCTCTGGCTGGTGCTGAGTATGGAACCGGGTCTTCCCGTGACTGGGCTGCTAAAGGAACTTATCTGCTCGGTATTCGAGCTGTCATTGCAACATCGTTCGAGCGAATTCATCGTTCGAATCTGGTCGGCATGGGCGTCCTGCCGTTGCAGTTCCGGGAAGGTGAAAGCCGCGAAGGTCTCGATCTGGACGGAACGGAAGAGTTCGACATCGCGTTGTCAGACGACCTGAAGCCACAGCAGGCGGTAGAAGTCACTGCTCGCAAGGCTGACGGTTCGATGGTCAACTTCGTGACGACCTGCCGAATCGATACGCCGGTCGAAGTCGAGTACTACCGCAACGGCGGTATCCTGCACACGGTCCTGCGACAACTCGCTAAGTCGTAAGTCAGAATCACCAATCACAAATAAGGCTGCGGAGCCATTCCTGCTTTGCGGCCTTTTTTCTTATCGAGATATCTCGTCGAAAGTTACGTGATGAAAGCTCTGCAGTTTGAAGAACCGAAGAAGATTATTCAGATCGATATCGCTGATCCGGGGCAGCCAGACGCGGGAGAAGCTTTGGTTCGGACTCACCGGATGGGCGTGTGTGGAACTGATCTCGGCGGCTTTCTGGGGAAGATGCCATTCTTCAAGTATCCGCGCGTGCCTGGTCACGAGCTGGGTGTGGAAGTAGTCGCTGTCGGCGATGGAGTTTCTAACGTCGTAGTCGGTGATCGCTGCAGCGTCGAGCCGTACATGAACTGCGGCGACTGCTACGCCTGTCGCAAGGGCAATAGCAACTGCTGCGAAAGTCTGAATGTTATCGGCGTCATGGTGGATGGTGGACTTTGTGAGCGGTTCATCATTCGCGCCGACAAATTGCACGCTTCGAAGATACTGAAGATGGAGCAGTTGGCTCTTGTCGAAACGCTGGCCATCGGTTGTCACGCGACCGACCGAGGAGACGCGAAAGAGGGCGATCACGTTCTGATCATTGGTGCTGGTCCAATTGGCCTCGCCACGTTGGAATTTACTCGGCTGACCGGTGCGACGGTTACTGTGATGGACATGGTCGAATCGCGACTCGAATTCTGCCGCGACAACTACGGTATTCAGCATACCATTCAGTTCAAAGGCAACGGCTCTGAAATCGATCAGATGAAAGAGATTACGGGAGGAGACATGTACGCAGTGGTGACCGACGCAACCGGCCACAACGGGTCGATGAGTCAGGCTTTGAACTACTGTGCCCACACTGGCGTTTTAGTTTACGTCGGAATTTCGACTGCCGAAGTCAGCTTCCCGCATCCCTGGCAGCATCGTCGTGAACTCGATATTCGTGGTTCGCGAAATGCGTTGCCGGCTGACTTTCCCCGGATTATCGGCCTGATCGAAGCTGGCACGATTAACACCGATCCGTGGGTGACTCATCGATGTGGCTTCGACGAAGTGATCGACAACTTCGAGTCGTACACGCGTCCGGAAACGGGCGTGATTAAAGCGGTTATCGAAGTCGCTGATTGAATGCCCCAACACAAGGACACGGGTTCTTGTCTGGGGGAGTTGAATCAGAGCGGATGCTGGTACTATTGTCTTTGCCGGGATGCTGCTAATTGAGGCTGAGCCTTGCAGGGAACCAGCTTCCAACTGGAAACGGTGGGGCTCTTACGTTTCCGTACATCGATGGGGACGGTCCACAAAGAAGATTCTCTGAATGGTCGTCCGTGGGGTTATTTTCCGTTAGTTGCTGCTCACTGACGGACGTACAGTCAGGATGAATACGGTCTGTTGGGGCTGACCAATTGATAGTGTTGGCTGTACTTTTCGCTCGCGCTGTGGATCGGAAAAGATTCGATTCTTGAGGTCACCTGTCCCATTAAGCACGAACTGTTTTGCGTGGTCAGCACAGACGTTTGGTCTCAGGTTGGGAGGCTCCTCGCGATGCCCCGCAGATCACTCAGGACCGAAGAGATTATTCAGAAGCTTAGAAAGGCTGCTGCGCGACGAAGGCTGGCATGTGATTCATAAACGAATCGAGCGTGTGTGCCGTCGAGAAAGATTAAAAGTGCCGGCCAGACAGCCGAAGCGTCGTCGGCTGGGGGGCAACGATGGATCGTGCATTCGTCTTGAGTCACAGCATCGGGATCATGTGTGGAGCTACGGCTTCATATCCAGACGAACCCATGATGGTCGACAAGTTCACCAGTGAGTGCCTGGCAATCGACTTATCCCGGACGCTGACCTGAGAATATATTGCGGAGCAGTTAAGTGACTTGTTGATTCAACGTCACTCGCGGTAATACATTCGTTCGAGCAATGGGCCGGAAGTCACAATTGGCGTGACTAACTGAAGAAGGCCCGCGTTAAAACGTTGTTCATTACGTCAGGCAACCGCTGGAGAACGGATTCATCCAGGCCTTCAACGGAAAGCTTGAAGATGAGTTGCTCAACACCGAACTGTTCGACACCCCGCAGTAAGCAAGGGTACTGAGACCGGTTGGACTGCGTTGATTGCTCGGATTCTTGAGGCACTTGCTGATTGGCGAAGCGAAGTCTCCACGTAGCCGAATCCTGCGACGTCCGGTAAGTCGTCCCGATACGGGCTATTCGGGCATCGTGTACGGATCTGCGAATGAGCCGAACGCTCCCAGTCCGCCGTCGACTTCGAGGTCGGTTGCTGTTACGAAAGATGCCTCGGTGCTGCTGAGCCAGAGTACGGCCGCGGCCACTTCTGCGGGATTCCCGATTCGGCCGAGCGGGTGCCGGTTAGCGAGTTCCTTTTCTCCGCCTTGAGCTTCAAGGCTTGCTCGGACGAGCGGTGTGTCAATGGCACCTGGAGACACAGAGACGACCCGGATTCCTGCACGGGCGTACTCGATTCCCCATTGGCGAGCCTGGTGAAGATTCGCCGCTTTGATCGGTCCGTACGCTGGAACCCGGCGAGCAGTGCGGTGTGCCTGGCCACTGGACACATTCACGATAACCCCGCTTCGCTGTTCCGCCATCACACGTACTGCGTGCTTTGCGAGAAACGTATAGCCGGACAGATTGATGCCGAGCATTTTATCCCATAATTCTGCTGGCAACTCGTCAAGGGGAACGTACGACGATGGCGGCTGAATTGCTGCATTGTTGACCAGAATATCCAGCCCACCGTGCTGTTCAATGCAGAATGACACGGCGTTCTGGCAGGCTGATTCGACAGACGTATCGCCACGCACGAAATTGATTCCGGCTGGCAGGTCGGTTGCCGATATTTCGTCCACGTCGAGGCAGACCACCGTTGCGCCCGATGCAGCAAAGGCGTCGCAGATAGATCGACCGATTCCGCTTGCTCCGCCGCTGACGAGGACTACTCGTCCGGTATTATCGTGCGTGACGGAGCCTTTTGGGCGGGGAGCGGGCATGATTTTGCACCTCTGTATACTGGAAGATGGACTCGTTCCGAGGCTCACGGCTGCTGCGCAGTCAGAATATTCGAGCTTCGCAGGATGTTAGCTACGATTGGCTGAGACGCAATTTGCAGTGTTACTGTCAGGTGTTTGAGCAACGAAATACTGCTTGAAACTAAGAAGTCAATGAAATAATGCCCGGGATCGAATTGAAGGTGTGGTTCGCCGGGTCACGGAACAAAGAATAGCAGGGGGCATCTGTTTTCTAATTTCAATTTCGGTTGCAGAGTGCCTATTGTGCTCTCAGATACCGCCGCTACAATCGGCGACGATAGCAGCGGAAACGTTCGAACTCGTTGTTTCGAACATCGCTGCACAAGTTTCTTGAGGAAGTGAAGTAATGGCTGAAGGTACGATCAAAAAGTTGACTGAAAAGGGCTTCGGATTCATCGACACAGGTGGGGGGAACGATATGTTCTTCCACATGTCGAACCTTGAAGATGTCCAGTTTGAGCAGTTGTACGAAGGGCAGTCGGTTACTTACACCGCTGGCCATGGACCAAAAGGACCACGAGCAGAAAATGTTCGTCCTGCATAACTGCTGAAAATGTTGAAAATCTGAAAGCCGGTGAGCCTTTGCTTGCCGGCTTTCTTCATTGGTACGGGACGTTTAATTCAGTCCCGGACAACTTTGAAACCCTCAGGCCAGAACTCTCACATGACAAAACAGACAATCCAGGTTGCCATCAACGGGACGGGATTTGCCGCCGACTACACAGCGAAAACCTACGGCATGATTCCGCATCGAAATGGCGTCGATATCGAGCTGGCCGGTGTGGTTTCCGGCCGTCGTGAGAATGCTGAGAAATTTGCCGCCTCGCATAATGTCTCCGCAATCTTCGAGTCTCATGCTGAGATGCTTGCAGTCGTGCGTCCGACCATCGACAACATCTGTTGCGCGAACTTTGCGCATGGCCCGTACACGATGGAGGCTGCTCAAGCGAGTGTGCCCGTGATAGTTCTCGAAAAACCGCCGGTGATCTGGCCTGGCTATGCCGAAGGAAGAACCGCAGCTGCAGCGCAGAAGAAATGCGAGTCGATGGACTATCTCACGGAAGTGTTTGATGTTGTCCGCGACGCTGGATCAAAGCTTCTTTACGCTGAAGACTTTGTTTACTTCGACGGGATGAAGGGAATTGTTGAGCTACTGACAGAAGCTCAGAAAACGGGCAAAGGCAAAGTTCTTTATCAACGAGGAGTATGTGCTCACCAGGGGTCGCATGCTCCTGCGTATGACACTCCAGAAAAGTCGGGTGGCGGAGCACTGTTTAATAAAGCATGTCATCCGTTGGGGCCGGCATTGTTTCTGAAGCAGGTCGAAGGCGTTCTTGCGAATGGAAAGCCGATCCGACCGGTTTCCGTATCTGCCGCTGCGCTGCAGGTGCTGAAGCATCAGCCGGAAGGAACTGGCGAATTCTTCCGTGTTATGCAGAACGTCGACGATTTCGGACGGCTGACGGTCGTGTTCGAGGATCAAACGATTGCGGAAGTTATTGGACACGACCTGAGCATCAGCGGGATCCGAAACGAGTTTTCGGTCATTACGGATTTTGCTCAGTACGATTTGCGAGTCAATCCGAACAACGAAAACGAACTGTTCATGCCACAGTCTGAACATGCCGGAAATCTGTTGGTTCGTGAGAAGCTGCCTACGGTTCAGGGGACGAGCTTTCCTCGGCCGAACCAGTTCTACTCGCATGGCTACGTCAGCGAGATGAATGATGCTGTCGCGTGTGCCTTGAACGAAAACCAGTACCCGCAGTCCGGAGCATTGATGGCCTGGGATACCATGACGATTCTTATGGCGGGTTATGAAAGTTCAGAGCAGGCCGGAGCCGCCGTCGACATCACTGAGTTCACGACGAACGGTCGGCAGTTTGAGGACCGGGAGATCCCGAATCCGGCTTTGTTTGGGAGTGTGTTTCAGCGAGCATGAAATGAGCGAGTCAGTAGCTAGTTGATTGGCGATCTATCAGGCTTCGGTGGTCGCATCGCTGAACGTGTTTGCGATCTGCTTGTTTCCGGAAAACGCGTGAGGCGGGAAGGCAAACATTGTGATAAGTACGGCGAGTCCGAATAGTGAGTACATCGTGGTGAAAATCCACGGCTTGCATTCAAGAAACAATGCATCGTGAACAGCATTCGCGATGAAATCTCCGTCGTACGACGTCGCTCCGGATTTAGCTCGTAGATGTTTTTCGAGCGTTGTCAGCGGGCAGGTAATATTCAGCCAGTTTTCCACGACGACGATGGAAATGGCCAGTAAATGGGCTACCCGGAATGTTGTGTTGCGAATCCAGTTCCAACCAGAGAACGCTCCGAGCATGATGACCACCAGACCGAGTATGACGAACAGGACGTAGGCCATGTGGAAGCAGACGGTCGCGTCAGCGGCGATTCGGAAAAGAGTCTTCATGCAGTAGTGATGCGCTGAATTGCTTGTCTATTCCCGAATGATCGGGCGATGAGCGAAAACTTTCATCACGATTGGGGTGGAAGTTCGAGGCAGGAACCTTACGGCAGGAAGACGTCCAGTACCGTGCTGTTTGCTGTAAGATTGACTGCCGCGGCCTCATGCTCGGCAGGGAGCAGCAGCGTCTGTCCGAAGGTGAGTTGTTCGACTTCCTGGCCGATTGTGACGGTGGCCTTTTCTGCCAGACTCAGCAGAACGTGGAAACGCTCGTCGTCCGGGATCGGTACCTGTCTGGCTCCGGAGTATCGTCGGATGGTGAAGTACTCGCATGATGCCAGTTCGTGACCATGTTCGATTGGCAGAGGAATCTGGCAGTTCACAGGCCCGACTTCAAAGTTTGTACAGGCGATCGCTTTCTCAATGTGCAGTTCGCGTGGCTGGCCGTCAGTTCCAACGCGGTCCCAGTCGTACAGGCGAAACGTCATGTCGCTGGATTGCTGGACTTCGGCCAGCAGGATGCCTTCACCGATCGCGTGAACAGTGCCGGCGGGAATGAGCACACAATCACCGGCTGACACTTCGAAAGAGTGCAGGCAGTCTTCCAGTGTTCCGGCATCGATTGATGCAAGCATTGACTCGGCAGTGACGCCTTCTTTCAGGCCAGCGTAAACGCGACTGCCCGGTTCGGCATCGATGATCACCCACGCTTCTGCCTTGCCGTTTTCGATTGGGTCGTAGGTCTTTGCCTGGGCGTCGTTGGGGTGAACCTGGACCGACAATCGATCGCTGGCGTCGAGAAACTTGATCAGCAGCGGGAATTGATCGCGGCCGGCATGGCGACCAAGGATCGCTTCGTTGCTGTCTCGCAGTAGTTCTTGAAGCGTTGAACCTGCGAAGTAACTCGTGTTGACGATGCTTTGATCTTCGTAGTGATCAGCAATTTCCCAACTTTCGGCATAATCGGTTTCAGGGCCGAGCCGTTTTCCCAGGGTTTTCCCCAGCCGCGTGCCTCCCCAGCGGATTCGCTTCAGTAGAGGATTAAATCGGATCGCATTCATCCTGAGGATACCGTTGAGACGTCGGGTTTGACCTGCAAATTGTGGGATCAGCATACTCATGCGGTCTGATGAGCGGTGCGTTAAAGCGTTCTGCATGACGATTTTCGGCTCTGTGACCGCATGTGCATGTTCGAAGTGAACACGCTGCGGATTATTTGCCGATCGAAGCGATAGATACCTGACTGTAGGCCGGATTCAGAACGGGATTGCTCTGTATCTGGCGATGCTGAATAATCTGCTCATGTTTTGGCGAAACTCTGTCGGAGCGTTTCGGAAGTTGAGTTCACGCCACCGGGTTTGTCCCGGCGGTTACGGAAGGAGCCAGCAGGATGCCAGTTTTTAATGATAATTCGCTTTCGATCGGTCGCACCCCACTTGTCCGACTCAATCATGTGACGGACGGTTTGAAAGCAACGGTTCTGGCGAAGATCGAGGGTCGAAATCCGGCTTACAGTGTGAAGTGCCGTATCGGTGCTTCCATGATCTGGGACGCTGAACAATCCGGAGCTCTCAAACCCGGTATGGAAGTCGTCGAGCCCACCAGCGGCAACACCGGCATCGCTCTGGCCTATGTTTGTGCCGCTCGTGGTTTCAAGCTGACCCTCACTATGCCTGACACGATGTCACTCGAACGTCGCATGATGCTTAAGACGTTCGGAGCCAGCCTGGTTCTCACGCCTGGTGCGGAAGGGATGAAAGGAGCAATCTCAAAAGCCGAAGAGATGGCCGCCGATCCAAACTTCTTCATGCCCCAGCAATTTAAGAACCCGGCCAACCCGGCGATTCACGTGAAGACAACTGGCCCGGAAATCTTTGAAGACACCGATGGCAAAGTTGACTACTTCGTCTCGGGAGTCGGCACTGGAGGTACGATCACCGGCGTGACGCGTTACCTGAAGGATGAAAAAGGACTCGGTGTAAAATCAGTGGCTGTTGAGCCGACCGAAAGTCCTGTGCTTTCTGGTGGTAGTCCTGGCCCCCACAAGATCCAGGGAATCGGCGCTGGCTTTATCCCGGACATCCTCGACATGTCGCTCGTCGACGAAGTCGTGCAGATATCCAGCGAGGAAGCGTTTGAAATGGCCCCTCGGCTGGCTCAAGAAGAGGGTATCATTGCCGGCATCAGCTGCGGTGCAGCCGTCGCGGCCGCATTAAAAGTTGCTGCTCGACCAGAAGCGGAAGGCAAGACGATCGTCGTCATTCTGCCGGACTCGGGAGAACGATACCTGTCGACCGCATTGTTTGAGTACGCCAGGGATTGATCGATGACGAGTGACACTTTCGATTGAGACAAGGCGGCAGTGATTTTCACTGTCGCCATTCTTCACTGTCGTCATTCTTCACTGTCGTCATTCTTCACTGTCGTCATTCTT
>CALGTK010000020.1 GCA_937904325.1 uncultured Planctomyces sp. | reverse complement strand
CTGCTGCCGCAGTGCCTCTGCAGCATGCTGTTCTGCCTTGAGGCGTGCGTCTTCGGCAATGTTTCGCTGGCGGGCAGTGGCGGCCTGAGCATCCAAAGCGTTGTTACGCTCGGAATTAATCCACATGGCTGCGAGCGTCGACAAGGCTGCAATGAACAGGCTGGCCACCAGTCCGAATCGACGTAATCGCCGGATTCTCTGGGTCCGGAACTTCCGTTCGGTGACAGCTTTCCTGATTTTTGAAAGCAGTCGTTCGTGGTCTTTTTCGGATGTGTCCAGCAGCGACAGCGCCAGATCCAGATCGTCGCGTTCGAACGCCGTCTGTGCATAAGTCAGTGTCGTACTTTTCAGAAAGGTCGCCGCCCGCGGATTCTCCGGCCACTCTTCCAAAGCCGCTTCAAACCCGAATCGCGCCCGACTGAATTCGTCGTAGGCACCTGTGTCCTGTGCGGACTTAAAACGTTCAACAGCGCGCTCCGTCAGGTCGATACTTTCCAGATGCGCCAGATACTTGCGTAACGCAGACTGAAAGTCTGTGACCTGCTGATAACGGTCAGCAGGGTCAGTGGACAACGCTTTACGGGCGATGTGCATCAGATCGCCCGTGACATCTGTTGGTGCAATGTAATTCTCTGCCACGGCAGCAAGGCAGGCGTTGACATGTTCACGGCGGTTCGCCGGTGGGGAATCCAGAACATGGGGAGCCTTACCGGTGATAATCTCAAACAGAATTGCACCCAGCAGGTACACGTCGCAGCGATGATCGACATCGCTCATTGGCTTACCGGTCATCTCCGGAGCCATGTAGTGCGGAGTCCCGCCACGTTGAGCGTCAGGAAACGTTGATCGCTGCGGGTGTTCCGAGGTCGGCATGGCCAGTCCCCAGTCCATCACCAGAACTTCTCCGTAGGAGCCCAGCATGACATTGGCGGGCTTCAGATCGCGATGAATAATAAAACGGGCATGTCCAAACGCCACGGCATCACAGACCCTCAACAGAATGTCCAGGTTCTCTGTCAGACTCAGTTGAGGCAGTCGATCCTTCCATTCGACACCTTCCACCTGCTTCATCGCATAAAATAATGCATCGTTCGACTGCTTTCCGACTTCGTAGATCGGGACAATATTCGGATGATCCAGTCCCCCCGTGATGATCGCCTCGGAGATAAAAGCCTGGCGACTGCTTTCCAGTCTGGCTGCCCGTGATTTCAGGACCTTGATCGCAACGGGACGATCCATCGATTTCTGTCGTGCGGCATGCACGACTCCCCGTCCGCCTTCACCCAGCGTCTGCTGCAGTTCGTAGTCAGCGTCCTTGTGCGCGGCTGATGCAGCGACCGCGGCATCTAAGCCGTCTGAAGCGTCCGAAACACCGCGATGATTCAGGACGACCGGCAGTATAACTGTGGCTTTGCCCGCCCCTTCGTCTGCCAGCGGACTCATGAGTGTATGTTCCGGATGTGCATCCTCTGACACAGATGAAGACCAGGCGTCACGCTGCACGGCACCACCGGAATCGCGCATCAGCGCGGACTCAGGATCGGCAGTGGAACCGGAAACAACCGGGTGTATCTCCGGGTCGAAGATCTCTGTCTGGTCCCCGTCCGGTTCACTCACAGAACTATTCTGAATTACTGTTTCATCAGGATCAGGAGTCTCATCGGATGGAGACATTGCAGAACTTTCTCAAACAGAATCACGACTGGTGGATGCGTTCCAGAACCTTGCGTACCTGTTCTGCTTCATGCAGAGTGGAATGGATACGAATCTAAGTTAAGCACTAAAGATTTCCGCTCGTATTGGCCAGACAGTGCCAGTGCGAGGTAATCATACAGATGATGCCTCTGGCATGGGGTTATATGCAGTTGAGTGGTGGTCAGCATGCCTCAGGCTGAAAAACTCTGGTCGTTCGCGCCTCAATCTCAAGGCTGACAGTTTCAAACCGATGAATTCAAGCATTCCCGCCTGCTCTGAACTTTCAAAACCCGCCACAAGATATCGTCCTGCTGCTCCCGAAAAGCCCGAACCTGAACACATACATGGAAAGGTGGTTTCGGAGTCTGAAGTCCGAATGCCTTGATCATATGATCTGCTTCGGTCAGCGTTCATTTGAGCAGGTGATGCGGAATTACGTCCAGCATTATCATGCCAGAAGAAACCAGCAGGGTCTGAGCAACCATCTCATCAACCCAGAGAAAAGAGTTGGTGCCGTCGCTGGTATGATCGAGTGCCGAGAACGACTCGGTGGCATGCTGAAGTATTACCATCGACGCGCAGCTTGATTTGATGATGAGCTGCACCAATCGTGGTCATACAGCGTTGTAAGGCACTCGTTCTGTTGAAACAGAAACCGATCTAATCGCATGTGGTCTGATCGTCTCAACGCTCGGCCAAAATCGTGACTCGATTTCGCTTGCTGACACCTGATCGTCAGCATTTTTTCTGTCGGCGAAGTTTTTCAAAACTACGGGCAGTAGTTTTGTCAGGTTGTTTCTTCTTTGCCATTAGACTGTCTTTCAAAGCAGATTGGCTCTGAACAGCCCGGAAGCTACACAGACGCCAACTACTTGTCCTCTTTTCTGATGTCGTCCCAAATGCGATCCAGAATCTCCTCATCTTCCTGACGTAGGACAGGTGGCTCTTCCACTCGTTGCTTGCGATTCTGCAACCTGTTCATCACCGACCAGACCTCGTGCAGCGAATGCTCGTAGTCGCCTCCTTCACTCCCCTGGTGGTGAGCAACCTTCGACTTGAAATTGTCGTAGTCCACTTCCTCAGTCAGCCCGACCACTACCTGCGACCAAATCGATTTCGGCACGAAGATTCGGAAAGCGTAGTCCGTACCAGCGAACTCCATGATCTCGCAGTTGACCAGTTGGTTCAAGAAGCGTTCTTTGAGCGCTTCCAAGTGGCTGCGCAGTCTGGCCCGCACCATGATCCGGTCGGGTTCGACAGGCTGGCCGTGGCTACCGTCACCCTGTCGGGCGCAGACAGCCGAATAGAATCCGTGTTTGGTGAAGAGCCACATGAGAAACGCTTTTCAATTAAACCTTGACTGTATGTAAGGAACGATGTCTTTCATGGGTAATTCAATCGACGAGTTTCCGCTTCGTACGTAAAACATCTCTACCGCACAACCGCCCATGGCCTTGAGCGTGAGATACTGTGCATCATTCGCTCGCTTGATCTCGGCCACGCAGACTTCCTTTTTTCGACTGCGGGAAACTCGACGATCCAGATTGCTCGCAGCGAAGGCAACCCCGAAGCCTTTATCAATGGACCGCCACCGCGGACCTCATATAAAAGACACAGCAGGCGTTGGTCATCTCCGGACAGGAGAAAACGGATGATCTAATCCTGGCGTAAAACAAATCAGTGGCCACCGCAAATCCATTACTTATCAGGGATTTCAGACACACTCAACAGTTGCCTGCATTGTCGTCAACGCTACTTGTCTCGGGCTTCCCTGCGGATGGATTCTTCGACGTCCCGATTAAACGGCTGACGAAACGCCTCATCCGCGTCGATCTCAGAGGCTCCCAGTCTGAGGTACGGCCTTGGTCGTAGAGCAAACTCGCCACCTACCCAACGAATATCGTCGAACGTTGGAACCTTGGCCTGCCAGCTTCTGGCTACTTTGTTCGGCCATTCCTTCTGCCCGGGAGTCAGAATCAGGCTTGTCACAAAAGAGTAGCTTTCCAGGACTTCGCCCTCGACCGTGACGAACTTGTCGATCGACAAATTCAGCGAATGCAGTCCAGCGTGTTTTAACTCGACGAGAGCTGCGAACCGGCGAGGCTTCCGACCTGTGTATCCTCGCCACTTATCGGTTTCGAGAATCACTGCCAGAGTTTCGTCGGCGTCAGATGTCTCGACCTTAAGGGCCAGCGATGCGCCGTCGGGTCCAACAAACGCCGGATCGTTCACCTTATGAGTTTCGTAGTTCCAATGCTCGCGGTGACCAACGCCGACCAGAGACCAATCACGCCATCCTTTATTGAAGTCTTCGATTAACCTGTGCCGCTCAGTTCGTGCTTTTACGCCGGCTTCTTTCATCTGAAGCGGAAACGCCCTGCAACACTCGCTCGTCAACGTCAGCAGCGAAGTATCAGCGTACCCTCGCGGCATTTTCAGAAGCGTACCCGTTTCGTACGTCACGTTGGCAAAGGCAAAAAGCGGCTCGCCCAGTTCCACCACCGGACACTCAGCCACAAAGACATCGCCATCACGTTCGATCGCCCCCACTCGCCAGAATCTTGCACGGGGGTCACGATCGTAGCCATAAAAAACTTCGACTGATTTGAGTCGATGAGGCCCGGAAAGATCCGGCTTGACGATGAATCGAGGAACACCGTCGCCTGTTTTCAGATCAAGCTGCGCGGACGCGGGCTTTGGAAACTGAAACGTCCCCTTCAGATGAGTCTCGAACCAGCGGACGCGTGCCGCATAATTATCCCCAGTGAATCGATGATTCATGTGCGGCGTGAACGACATCGCTCCATTCTTCTGAGGAAGCGTATTGAAGCCTTGAACAACGAATTCCATCGGCGAGTTGAAATCGTTTGTCGCTCCCAGAAACATCAACGGGCACTTAATCAGAGGCCAGTAGTCCTGACAGTCCAGCGTCCGATTGTAGAGATCGAGGTTTTCGCGCATCCGTCGAGCTGAATCTGGTACGCCAGCAATGTCCGAATACAAATAGCCGCTGCCACCAACCGAAGGCGACGCCGCCTTCACACGAGTATCGATCGCCGTAAGAACGGTCAGTCGGCCCCCCATACTGTGGCCAGTGACTCCCACATTTGAGCCATTCGCTTCTGGACGTTCTTCGAGAAACGTGACCGCTCGTCGAGCCGCCGCTGAGTACAGCAGCCAGCTACTGTTCCACGGGTGAGGAACATCGTGAATTGTTCCTTCCCCAGGCGTCACATCGTTGTGATGTTTCGGTTCTAAAAAGCCGGCTGGAAGCCCAGCCCAGTCTGTATTCGGATCGCCGTCCTCGCCGATGACGTGCTCGCCCCAGTTAACCGCGATCGCCGCATAACCATGCGACGCCCAGAACTGAGCAGTTTCAGAGCGAGCCCGTTGCCCGCCACCGTGCAACTGCACGATGCCCGGCAAATTCTCTCCATCTTTCGGAAAAGCATAAAAAGCCGCGACGCGAGTCTTCTTACCGTCAAAGGTTCCGACCACGTACCAAACATGCCGCAGCACGATACCATCTGCAAGCGACTCGCGGATCACCTCAATCTCTAGCGGCTCTTGGCGCGGATCATAGTCCGCCCACGCCTGCTCGACGGTCTGAGGCACGTCGTCTGCCTGCGCGTTGGCGACAACACAAATTAGAAACGACGCCACTGCAAGTAGCCGGTTCATCAGCAACCTTTTCATTCACCCGGCCTCTGTACAACGCAGGTTTCGCCACAAATTTCGCTAACTACGAACGCAAACTACTGGCGTCTGTCAAGCGTTCTTGCGACAAGAACCAAACCTGTCTTCAAATCAAAAGTTCTGGAAGATTTCCAGTGCTGTGGCTGAACTGGTCAATCGGCAGACCGGCCTGCTGCATCAAAGTAAGCCAGTAATTTGCCAGCGGCGTATTCTGCTCGGGCAACACGATGTGTCGGCCGTGTTTGATCCCCTTTGCGCCGCCGCCGGAAAGAATCGCGGGCAACCCTTTCAACTCGTGCCCCGACCGCAGATTCGTTCCGTAACTCACGACGCAGTTGTCGAACAGCCGGCTTCCATCCATGTCTTTAGCCTCTTTCAGTCGGTCGAGGAAATGGCCGAACAACTGAGAGCATTTCTTATCCCGCTCGCGCGACGCCAACGTCCGAGGCTGCGAGAACCCATAGTGACTCAGCGAGTGAGCTTTCAGCGAGATTCCCATCCCCTGCAGCACTGAGCAGACCGGCTGCCGATAAGTTACCACTCGCGTCGTGTCGGTCTGTAACGCGACAATAATCATATCGTACATCAGCTTGATTTCCTCTTCGCCGGTGATGCCTCCGGCAGGCTCACTGAATGGAGCCTGCGGCTTGGGAACGACTGCCCAGGATGCCTGGCGTTCAAGTCCCTTTTCGATCTGCCGAACACCCTGAAAATACTCGTCAAGTTTTTCCTGGTCACCTTTGCTGAGTTTGCGTTTCATTGTTCCACCATTCAGGCGAACGATGTCGAGGATGCTCTGTTTTTTCTGCAGGCGAGCGTCCAGTTCCTCACGCGAATCCGAAACTGAAGCAAAGATCGTTCGAAACAGATCGACTGGTCGATTGATCCCGGGAATTGGATTGCCGGAATCATCCCAGGACAGCGACAGCCCCTTTCCGTGGCCGGAATTCGAGCTTCCATCCGGTTCGATCGCGGCCAGAGCCAGAGACGTGAACCTTGTGTCCTGTCCCAAATGCTGAGCCGCGATCTGGTCGCAGGAAACCGAGTTGAAGAATCGTTTCCCGGCCGTACCAGCAACGTTTGCTCCGGTCAGGTACGAGCAGCTTCCGCCGTGCGGGTCCGTCGCTCCCTGATTCGTCAGATTGGCAACCAGCGTGATGTCGTCCTGATGACGCTTCAGCGGAGCCAGGCCTTCCGTCAACCCGATCTCCGAAAACCGCCCAGCCATTTTCGGATAGAACGTTTCCTTAGTGAATCCAAAACCGCCACCCAGGAAAATCATCCGTTTGGGAGGGGCCCCAGCGTTGCTCTTGCCCTTGGCAAAAGTCTCCAGAAATGGAACGGCGAGGCAAAAACTACCCGCTCGTAGAAACGAACGACGAGTTGCCGAGTTTGTGAAAAATAGATTCATTGAGTCTTTCATTAAGTCATTACTGTGGTACGAGCACCTCGAACCACGACGGCCTTACTTCGTTCTGAACAGCAGGCTGGTAGCAATTTCATGAACCATCGACCGAATTCGATAGTCGTCACGTTTCAAGTTATCGAGAATCGTGGCAACGGCGTCAGCATCTGAGAATTCGATCGTTCTTCCAAGACCGTAGGCGAGCATCGATTCGACCAGTTCCTGAGCCAGCCGATCGTCTTCTTCCAGAAGCACCGCTTTCAAACCTTTGATATCGCTGAATGCCGCTCCACCGGGAAGAGTCCCACCTGGTTCAATGGGAAATTTCTGGCGACCGACGGCTTCGGTGTCTCGCCACTTGCCAATCGTATCGAAGTTTTCCAGGCCAAAGCCGATTACATCCATCTTCTTATGACACGAAGCGCAGACAGCTCGACGCTGATGCAGCTCGACCAATTCCCGGTTTGTCGCCGGTTTATCTGTAGCTGCTCCCAGCTCGGGAACGTTTGGAGGAGGTGGCGCCGGTTTGTCGTGCAGTAGCTTTTCCATAACCCAAGCACCGCGAATGACTGGCGAGGAACGCTCACCGTTTGACCCCAATGTCAGAAACGCAGTCTGCCCGAGAAGGCCCCCGCGTGGTGAATCTTTCGAAAGACTGACTTTCGTAAAGGTGTCCGACTTCGCGGCGCCGATTCCGTAGTGATCGCCGAGCACCGCGTTGATCACAACGAAATCCGAATCGATCAGGTTGGCAGCCGGCAGGTCCTCGGCGACCAGCGTCCTGAAAAATGCCAGCACTTCCTGATAGGCAGAATGTCGAATTCCTTCGTTGAATCGGAAGAAGTCAGATTCGTCGACCGTGATCGCGTTAAATCGATCCAGCTCGGCCCACTGACTCATGAAGCCCGCGAAGAAGGCTTCTGCTTTACGATCATCCAGCATCCGATCGATCTGAGCCGTCAGCACCTCTGACTTCGAAAGTGAACCATCGACGACACTGGAGTAAAGCTCCGCGTCCGGCGGACTGCTCCACAGAAAGTAAGACAATCGAATCGCCAGTTCGCGGTTGCTGAGTTGACCTTTCCCTCCGCCGGCGTCACTTGCTTCCTGAACGAAGAGAAACTGCGGAGACGCCAGAACAATTGCTAACGCATCGCCTATGGCCTCTTCGAATTCCTGGCCATCCGAACGATTCTTTATGAACAAATCGAACAACTGATCGACGTACTCAGGCGAGGGTGAAGATCTGCGAAACGCCTCAAACGTAAATCGTTCGATCAACTCCCTGGCGTTACCATCGTTCCACGCCACTGTTCGTTGCCGGGGTTTGGGCGGCTCGGGATGAGTAAGGAGCTCGAAAAATGCTCGTTTTTCATCGTAGAACGGACCTTCGATCTCCAGCCAGTCGACCCAGATCGATGCCAGATCCCCGCCACGATCAATCTTCTTCACATAACCATCCAACACGCGAATGTTCGCACGGTTTTCTTCGACGGCGAGGTTTAAGACTCGTTCACCAACCGTCGGCCGGTAACCAACTTCGAAAGTTTCCGGCTCCGAAGTCGTACCGCGAACCCGAGCTACGCCGACGGTGCCGCTCTTATCCGTAATGCGAACAAACTTACGAATCTCTGGCGGATCGCTGTTAATACCACCGCGAACGCGCAGCCGGTAACTGCCGCGAGGGTCCGAACCGCGGCCGCCTCGATTAATTCCAAATCGTTTCGTTTCGTTATTCACTCCTGCCAGATAAATGCCGCTTTCGACCAACGGATACTGCAGATACGCGCGAGGCTTGCCAGCACGATTCTTGAATTGCGAAAAGATGATCTTCATTTCGCCTTCGTCTTTGAAACCCATCTCCTGCCAGGTTTTTCCTTCTTTCTTCATCCGCATCTTGTTGTCGAGGTCCGCCAACAGTGTTCGCAATCGAGGCGTGACATTCTCTTCCGGTTCACGTCGATTTTTAGTCACGGGCATTCGCGGCTGTGCAGACCAATCAAAACCGTACCTCACGATTTCTCGACCAAGTGTCAGGTACTTGTCGAAGTCCGACGACGAGAAAAACTGATCCGCTCCGACCGTGTCGAAAGTCTCAGCCTCATTGTCTTCGGGGATTTTTTCGACAGCGATCTGAAATCCAAAAAGATCGCGGATTGTGTTGGCATACTCGCGACGGTTAAGTCGACGCATCGCAATTTCACCGCCGTGATCGGTCAGTCGCTTCCGAGCTGTGATCAACGTTCCTGTCAGACTGTCGAGAACTTTTGCCAGTTCAGGCGTCGACGGCTGCGGCTCATCCTCAGGCGGCATGTCACCAGCGTTCAGGATATCGAGAACATCCTGCCACCGCTGTGCCGAATCATTGTTCGTGATACCCCAGGCTGGCTTATCAAATCGAACCTGCCCGTTCTGCTTTTCCTGCCCGTGGCACTTTACACAGTGTCGCATCAGGAACGGCGCAACCACCTTATCTGAAACCGACACAACAACCGGATTCGGTTTCCGCCTGTAAGCCTCGTCAGCTTTCGAACGAGCAGCGACAATCGCGAAAATACAAAAAATGAAAGCGGGCGTTCCGAAACGCATAGCAGATGAGTTCTCCGGAGAATCACACACTCGGCAGGACACCAGAAGTTTGTGTTTGAGACGGGCAGTGTTTTGGGCCGAAATTTTCGTCGCCCTTCATCCTACGGACAAATCGACGAGGTTGCGAATCCCCCATTACTCGAGCCGAAGCTGCCAGGTAGTCTCATCAGTATCTCCCGATCCGACCACGCCGACTATTGAAAATGGTGATAACTGGCCCTTTTCCCTGTCGATTGAGATAATCAGCGTTTGGAGCTTTGCAGAGCAACTGACACAGATGATCCTGCGTATACATTGACAATCACATTGTTGAACGAGCTGTTTCTTCACGCTGCAAGCCATCTCTGAAACTTCTGCCTTCATTGAACCTCAAGAGCACCCCGCATGAACTCAGTTTTCTCTCATCGTCGCACGTTGATCCAACTTTTGAACCGACATCTTTCAGCCACTGGCACTTTGGCCCTAATCTTGACCTGTCTCGCTTCGATTCCTTTGCCAGCGCTTGTGGCTCATGACCAAACCCGACCGAACATCCTGTTCATCATGTCAGACGACCACGCCTGCAACGCGATCAGTGCTTACGGCGGTCGACTGGCGAAAGTCGCACCCACGCCTAATATCGATCGGATCGGGCGTGGAGGAATTCGACTTGACCAGTGCTTCGTCACAAATTCAATCTGTACACCCAGCCGCGCCGTCATCCTGTCAGGGCAGCACTCGCACATCAACACGGTACGAACGTTGAACAACGCCTTTCCCGGCCCGGACTCCGACACGCCCAACGTCGCGGACATTCTCCGCCGATCCGGCTACGAAACAGCCCTGATCGGAAAGTGGCATCTAAGGTCCGCTCCGTGGGGATTCGACTATTGGAAGGTCGGACCCGGCCAGGGACAGTATCACGATCCGTTTTTTGTAGCCTCGACAGACGGCGTGCCGTACAGCTCTCGCCCGGCAAGAAAAGCCAAACGAACCGCAGGCTACTACACCGACCTGATCACCGACTTCGCTGTCGACTGGCTGGACAACCGCGACGAAGAAAAACCATTCTTCCTGATGCTTCACCACAAAGCACCTCATGGAAAATGGGAACCTGCCGATCGTCACAAGAAATATCTGGCCGATGTCAAAATTCCTGAACCGGCCACGCTGTGGGAAGACTTCTCGCATCGTTCCGAAGCGACTCGCAACATGGGAACGTCAATCACCAACCGTCTGTCGCCGCGACGCACCATGGTCAACGATGTTCAGAAGAAAGACTGGCCGGCAGGCTCGGTCGACATGTCCGGCATGTCGGAACTCGAAAAAGGAAAAGCCGCCTACCAGAAATACCTGCATGACTACCTCGGCTGCGTTAAGGCTGTCGACGAAAACGTCGGGCGAATCCTCGATTACCTCGACAAATCAGGCCTCACTGAAAACACGCTGGTTGTTTATACAGCAGACCAGGGAATGTTCCTGGGCGAACACGACTATTTTGACAAGCGATGGATCTACGAAGAGTGTCTGCGGATGCCATTCTTCGCTCGGCTGCCCGGCAAGATTGCGGCTGGCTCAGTCAACAGCGGGCAGCTTTGCTCCAACCTCGACTTCGCGCAAACATTCCTGGACTTCGCCGACGCCAGCGACACCCCGGAAATCGCAAAGATGCAGGGACAAAGCCTTCGAACAATCCTGCAGAACGAAACTCCCGATGCATGGCGAGACGCGGTCTACTACCGCTACTGGATGCACCTTTCACACCACCACATCCCCGGCCACTACGGAATCCGCGACGGCCGCTACAAACTGGCCTTCTTCTACGGCCTTCCCCTGGACGCAGCTCTCGGCAAAGGCACCTACCCACCAACCACACCCGGCTGGGAACTCTATGATCTCAAAATCGATCCATCCGAAACCCAAAACGTCTACACCAACCCCGATTATGCCGCAGTTATCGGTCGTCTCAAAACGCGGCTCCTCGAACTGAAAAAGCAATACGGTGACAACGACGCCCAATATCCAGATTTACTGAAGGTCCGACAGACTCACTGGAACGAATAACTCAGGCTCAACAAAAAGTCCATAAATTGCCCGAGGCGACTGACGTACCTGCAATCAGGATTGCGACGTGACAAAAGTGTCGGGTTTGCCGATGAGTCGCGTCGAGGAACACGCAAACTACTGCATAGATACGTCATGCGATCATTAAATAGCCGACAAGGTTTGACTCGATGAATAATCCAATCAAAAGAAATGAGCTGCCAGAACCAGAATGCGACTTCATGCATGTCGACGCAACAGATTTCTCGACAATGAGTCGGCCGTCGCAGATTCGGTACTTCGAAGTTGAAGGTTACATTGTCCTACCAGGCATCCTGACTCCGGAAATCATCGCGAATTTAAAAACAGAACTGGCCGGCGCCGAGATGTCGCACACCAGCTACAGCACAGCTCAGACCAGAGCAGTCACTCAACCACAATGGACCAGCAAAACTGCTGCGGAGTTAATTGGTTATCCACCGACGGTCGAGTTCCTCAACGACCTGCTTGGTCCAGCCATCGTCTTCACGCGAGGCTTCTTTCAGCGTTCACTAAGTGGTTGTCCTGGAATTTCGATGCACACCGACGGCCAACCGCACGGATCAAACCTCTTTGGTTACGAAGGTAGTTGTCCAAGGCTGTTGCGCGTTCTCTACTACCTGGACGACCTGACAACAGAACGCGCGCCGTTCCGGCTGATCCCACGCTCACACCTTTCCTTCCACGC
>CALGTK010000019.1 GCA_937904325.1 uncultured Planctomyces sp. | reverse complement strand
GGTGCTCGTGGTGCTTGCTGGTGACGCCCAGAAACTCGCGCCAGTCATCGACGTTAGCAGATCGGTAAGTGTGCATCGCACAGTGAATGACGACGGCGTTTACTCCAGCTTTATGCGGGCCGGTGATTTTTCGGATGTAGGCCGGATCGGACGTGTTTGCGAAACATTCGTTGTGGACGACAACATCGTAGCCGTATGCCCATTCGGGGTTCTCGTAGAACGGGATTTCAGCGGACGTGCCCTTGCCACCCTCGTTGACGACTTTCCATTCGGCGGCAATGCCTTGATCTTTCAGAGCCTTCTGCATCGCCTTTGTCTGAAAGTCGTAATCGTGGCAGCAGCCGCCGGTGACAAGTAAAATCCTGATTGGAGCGTCTTCTGCCGGGATAGCTGGCGAATTCAGTACGAGACATAGAGAAAACGCAGACAGAGTCGTCAGAAGAACTTTCATAGTGAACTTTCTTTGAGGTAGAGCAGCGGCTTTGTGGTGGGGATTTGAGTCAGCGAAACAGCCAGAGAGAAAGAAGTGTTTCGCGTTGGGATGCTGTCTGCAAGACATCGAACAACTCAGCGAGTCATTAAAAAGCCAGACGTAAAGTGAAAATGTCAGGGTTCTGCAGGCAAAACTCCAGGCGGATTGTTTGTCCTTGTAAGGTCGACCAGTGAGCGACCTTTTCAGCGAGCCTGCCGCGCGACGCCGTACCCAGTTAACTCACTGCCGTCGTCATTTGTTGAAGTCACTGATTGGTCTTCTTCGAGTGTAGCTGAGTCGAACCCGTAGAATCCCTTCACTTGCGGCAGCGTTTATCACGAGATCGCCGCTCGGATAGATGGTTGACTGAGTGTAGATGCAGCATCCGCCCTGTGAGTCTCATGTCGAAATGAACTCTAACGCACAGATCAAAGTGAGTACGGTCGATCCATATCGTGAGGCGTACGGTGTGGGCCGTTCCAGTCGCTGTAATAAATTTACCATGCTTCGCCGAATTCCAGTTCGCGAAAATTATCGCCGCGTCCCAACTGCCGTCCTTGCCGTGAGGAATGTTTGGCTTGCGTCCAGTACATCTTTCAAAATGGAAACCATTGCGGCTCACTTCCAGTTCTGTCTGAATGAAATCGTTCATCCGGAACGGTTCGAGAAACCCCCCAAGTAGATGCCGTGTCAGTAGCGGGTCGGCATGCCGTAAAAGAAGTTGAACTGACTGACGCTGTCAGTTTCGTCCCGGGACAAGCACTGTTTGTGTCTATAAATCCTTCAGTCAGTTGATTCAGAGGTCAGGGCCGATCATACGGGCAACTCGACGGGAAACTCCTGTGTCGATCATGTCCTCGACGATCGTTTGGTAAGTGTGCTTCGCCCGGCAGTACGTCACGAATTAATTGCGAGTCGTATCGAATATTAACGTTGTTTAATGATGGCTGTGCCGGTGCGCGATGCGTGTATTGCGTTCTTTGTGCCAGTGGATTCCGTCCTGCGAGTCGCGGATGCGAATCCCGTTGTAGTCGTCCGGGACGCGTTCCTTCGCTTGGTAAAGCATGTGCCATGCGATAGCCCCTGGGAGCAGATTCGGAGACTTCCAGCAGGTACGGGCCTTCGATTTCGGTGAGACCAGTCTGGTTGTTTTACGATCACGATGTTGTTTGGTTTATTCTTCGCTCAGGGAAACTGATTAGGTCCCGTCCGCGCCCAACTGACGCCGTCTTTTGAATTGGCGTACGTCTTGAATTTTTTCGCTTTCGCTGGTGAGGATAGCGTTTCGCGAGTCCCAACTGGCAGCAACGATGCCGTACGCATGTTAGCCTGGTAGTACATTCGAAAAAGATCGGTGTGCTCGTCATACATGACGGCAATATAGCTGGGTGTGTCGTGTGCCATCACAGGTTTTCGTTGGGCTTTTTGCCTGGTGAAAGATTCGCGTGACGGCTTGTTGCTTGCATTTGACCGCCCAATGGTTAGCGCCGATGCAATTGTCAAAACTAAACTGCGGCTCGCAACCGATGATGATCGGCTCCTGTAGTAGATTCGCCGACCTCGGGGTCGTTAGCGTTTACAGAATTGACGCGCAGGTAAGGATCAGAATGTGTCGCATGTTTGTCTCCCAAATTGCTGGCGGCTGGCTCGTCATTCATTGCGGCTTTCGAGCACGATTGCAACTGCTAGTTGTCTTTATGGGTTCGAATGTGGCTGCATCTGCGGTCACATGAGGACGTCAGCGAAAATTAGACCACATTCCTGATGCACGTGCCGTTTTCGTCAGACTTGTGCCGTCCGAATCGGTGCCCGGAATTTACCGAATCTGAATGCATCGTGGTTGGGCTTGATTAAGCTCCAGCTAAATACCTCACAGGCTTTGCAATGGCCAGCGCCTGACGGCTTCAAAAATTCGGAGCGTAATGCCAATCCGCTACTGCTCTATGCTTGAGCATCCCGCATGATCGATGGAAACTGGCGTATCTTCCGTAGATCGCACACTAGTTTCTTCGTTTAAAGATTAACGTTGTAAGTGATTCTTCGTTATCTGTTATAGCATGCGTGGAAATACCGATTTGTCTCAGTTGACGCGTCACAGATCTTCCATGATCTGGCAATCGCATTTCGAAATCGTCATTTGTGGGGGTACGCTCAGGTTGTCCATTCAGTCCGTCGTCGGATCGTGAAAGTGTCGAATTTGCGCACATTGGAGTGTTCAAGGTTGAGGCACTATTTCTGCGTGCTTAGTATGATCCATGTCGGAAGCTGTTTCAGGATGTCGATTTAGCTTCGGCACAGACGTTGGACTCCAGAATTCCGGGGTTTTCCTCGCCTGTGTCACACAACTGTGAATTATCCGGCAGATATCTATTTTCCTGCCGGTAACTTCTGCATTTTTATTTTGTTCTTGTTTTTTTGTCCCAGGTATTTAGTTCTAGAGAGGGTTTCCTCGATGGATGAGTCGAAGCTCTACGGAGAGTTAACTCCCAGCGGAGGCGGTGACCCGATACCTCTGCTGAAGCCAAAGTTGCTGGTCGGACGCCGCCCGAGTTGTGACATCACACTGCGATTTTCGAATGTATCATCGCACCACTGTGAACTTGAACTGATCAATGGCTACTGGTTTGTTCGTGACCTTGGCAGTGCCAACGGCATCAAGGTGAACGATTCCCGCTGCGATCAGAAGTGGGTGTTTCCAGGTGACACCCTGGCGGTTGCCAAACACCGATACGAAATGAGCTACCACGGCCTTGGCGACCGTCCCGAGGATGAAGAGGAAAACCCGTTTTCGAAGAGTCTCATGGAAAAAGCTGGACTCGTCGGAGGCGGACGTCGGAAGCAGATTCACGAAACTTTGGACATTCCGAAAGTTCAAACCGACGACGACGTTGCTATGGAATGGCTGATGGGTGACCACGGCAACTGATCGACGAAAATTGACGATGACAATAAGAACCGGTCGGTCCGTCAGAAGTAATTTCTGACGGGCCTTTTTCTTTTGTGCGTTTTGGGATCGCGGCAGATCTTGCCTGCAATCGGTGCTGGAACCGACGAAGTAGATGTTTAACGAGCAAACCTACTTGGAACTCAGATTCCAGACAGGGTCAAACTCGATCGGAGGAGACTTGATGTGCTCGATCGAGCGGCTCATCAGGCCGAGGCTCGGGAGGTCGAAGGTGGACTGCGTCGCGGCTAGAAGCGGATTCAAACATTGGCAGGCTTGCGCCCACTCGCCAGCTTCGTAGTGGGCAAGCGCGTTCTCATAGATGTCTCTTCGTTGCCGCCACGACTCGTCGGCGTTGCCCCGCAGTTCGAACAGCGAGACCGGTGTTTGCATGCCGACGACTCGGACCTGACAGACTCGCCGCGTGTCGACTGATGTGTCAAGTTTTTCTCGGACGTCGCCCGTGACTAGAATCGGGACGCCAAGGTGTTTGGTCGCTCCTTCGACTCGGCTGGCGAGGTTCACGTGATGGCCGAGCGGTCCGTAATGTGGCTTTTCGTCGCAGCCAGTATTGCCGACCATGGCGACGCCGGTGTTTACGCCAACGCCGATGCTGAGTTCTGTATCGAGCTTCTCGCTCCATTCTTTGTTGAGATCCGGAAGCTGCTTCTGCATGGCAAGGGCGGCCTGACAGGCAAGGAGTGGATGGTTGGCCTGGTCGACGGGTGCGTTCCACATCGCCATCAATCCGTCGCCGAGATAGCAGACGGTCGTTCCGTCAAACTTCCGCACGCAGGCATTGAGCCGGTTCATGATTGACTGGACCAGGCGGCAGACATTCTCGGCACCGATTCTTTCGGACAGACGAGAGAAGTTTCGAATATCAGCAAACAGAATGGAGATTTCCCGGTCGCGGCCGCCGAGCAGTTCCGGATCCCGGTCGAGTTCTCGAGCGACAACGGGCGATACGAATTGTTCAAACTGCACACGGCGTCGCGCGGCTTCGGTTTCGCTTTGTGCGCGTGCCAGGCCAGTACCGACGACAGAAGCGATCACCTGGACAAGTTGAGCTTCGAGGTCTCGAATTCCGGTGACAGCGGTCACCGCGCTGGATTGTCGAGAGCCGTAGATCGCCCCGATGATTTCTTTGCCGCTTGAGTCGAAGACTGGCGATGCGACGGCAGATTCAACGTTCGTCAAACTTTCTGAGGCCGCAGCAGGATTGTCGTCCAGCACGAATGTGTGGGCTTCGTCAACGACGTTCTGCAGAATCGTCCTGCTGAAGTGCAGTGAGACATCCGGATTTGCTGCGTGGCCTGAAAGAATCTCCCAGTCGCTTCCGTCACGCAGAAGGACCAGTCCGCAGTCGAGCCCGATCAGGTCGACAATGGCACAAGCAGTCTGCTTGTAGAACGCGTCTGATCCCGGAGTTGCCTTCTGGATATTGACGAGCGTTTCAAACCAGCCCACGAGTGTGGTGCTGTCGGGCACTCCGTCAAAATTGAAGGCTCCCGGGGGGGGCAATGACGAAACGGGAGCCGAAATTGTTCGCATCGATGAACCGCGACTACCAGTCGCAGTTGGTGATTGAATTTCGAATTTGGTCGTACCCGTCGTTAGTCGAACGGGCACATCTACCAACAGTTCCGAACCTGGGCTGATCACTGTTCCGTCGGCAAGTGTGACGGGCACTTTGCTACTGACGTTTTGAACACGAACGGTGTCCGGACCGAATTGTTCGATCAAGAGTTGATCGCGAGAAACAAAATCGTCGATCAGCACCTGGTGCAGGACGCCGGTCATGGCCGGGCTGCGTCCGAATTCGACTGGCCCGGTTTCATTGTGCGTTAGTTGCTCACGCTGATTCGCGTTGGCATAGGAGATCTCAAGCATGCTTGGTCGCTGTCAGAGTGTGAGTTTGCGGAATAAGCTGCGTGGCAGAAACGGCATCCTTTTATCTCGATCGACAAATTGCCGCGCATCGCGATGCAGTATTGTCAGACATCTTCTCATACGCGGATTACTTGTACAATTGACAGAGCTTGTCGCGTCAGGTGTAGCGCCATGGGGTGGCCGGTTACGATGCAAGGAAAATCTGCTGTGTCGCGTTATTTGCCGATGCAGTAAAGGTGTTCTTCACCGCGGATCAGCAGGCGGTTGCCAATCGGGACTGGTGAGGCGATCAGCCGTTCGCCCATTTCGTTTTCGGCGAGGAGTTTGAACCCATCGCTGATGTCGGCGACCAGGACGACTCCGTCTTCACGCGGGACGTAGAGTCGGTCCCCGGCAATTGTTGGCGAGGCGTAAAATTTGGATCGATGTTTCGGGAAACGATCCTGCCAGAGCGTCTCGCCGGTGTGGGAATCGGCGCACACGATTTCGCCGCCGTCACGAACGACAATGACCTTGCCGTCGAGAAGGCTGGGAGTCGGCACGAACGATCCGATGTTTTCTTTAGTCCAAACTCTATGGGTATCCGAAACGTCTCCGCTGCCGCCCAGGCGAATCCCGGCCAGTCGTGCTCCGCGACCGTAGGGAATCACGACGATGTCTCCATCCACAACGAAAGAGGCGACCTGTACCCAGTTGCGTTTTCCTTCGGGATTGAAGCCTCCACATGACCACAGTTCGCTGCCGTCTTTCGCATCGTGGGCGGTCAGGTGCTCGGCGCCCCAAATGAGGATGGTCTCTGTGCCATTTTGGTCGAGAACGATCGGTGTGGCATAGCTGTGGTCACACTCGACCGGCACTTTATAGTTGCGCGGAACTTTCCACGTCTGTTTGCCCGTTCGTTGATCAAACGCGACGACGTATGAATCTCCGCCATGCATCACCGCAACGATGACGTCACGCCTGGTCAGTGCCGGCGACGTTCCCTGATCCCAGTACAGTTTCAACTTGCCGTAGGATTGCTGCAGATTGGTTTGCCACAACAATTCCCCGTTTATGTCTAGTGCTGCCAGGTTGCCGCTTTTGAAGTAGGCAAAGACGTGTTCCCCGTCCGTAACGATTGAAGGGTTGCTACCGGAACCGTTGCGATGCTTACCAGGAACTCCGGCACCGATATTCGCTGTCCAGACCAACTTGCCAGTCCAGTCGTAGGCGAGAGCCAGATCCTGCCCGTCCTGAGTGCTTGTCAACAGAATGTGGTCGCCCCATACAACCGGCGTCGAACAGCCAATGCCAGGCAGCGTGACCTTCCAGAGATGTCCGTCGTCCTTGCTCCATTTTTCCGGGCAATCGGCAAAGGCAGCGTTGCCGGAATCCGCCGGCCCTCGCCACCGTGGCCAGTAGCGATCGGGGATCTCGGCCGCGAAAAGTTGAATGGCAACGGTCAGGACTGCAAAAGTAAACAACAGACGGAACATGGAACTCTCCTGTGTTTCCAAACTCGTGGATGACGTCCTGCATTGTTGCCGACGTTTCACTGTGACGCGACTGAAGCGGGTTCTGGGTGGGTGTCCTGACGGAGTTGCGGGACTGAAAATCGAGCCCAGGAATCCGCCAGATTGCCTCATCCATGTTTGCAGAATGGTGAATCCAGGTCATGATTTAACGATCAGCATTCGCTGGATGAAGACGTTATATCCAACGCACGGAGTTTTCGAATGAGGCCTGCTTTCAGAAAATCAGCATTTGCAACGCTGATATGTATTCTGGTGACGGCTCTGCAAGTTCCGTCTGAGACGCCTGCGGCAGACGTTGCAAAAGTGGAGCTGACTTTTGAAAAAGACATCATTCCAATCATCAAGGCAAAGTGCATTCGCTGTCACGCGGGAGTGGAACCTAAGGCCGGGCTGAACCTGACGAGCCCGTCCTCGCTACTGACCGGTGGCAAGTCTGGAGCGGCACTGCGAATTCGGGCGGCGGAATTCAGTCTGCTGTACGAGATGGTCAGCTCGGAGAGGATGCCGCCCGTTGGGCAGAAACTGACAGCGAACGAAAAAGGATTGATCCGCAAATGGATAAACGATGGGGCCAGTGGCGTCAGTAACGCGGCGGCAATCGATCGCTCGGACGATGTTACGGATACGGACCTTTGGTCGTTTCGTCCGCCTGTACGGCCCGTTGTCCCGGATGTGCGACACCCTGGTCGTGTGCGGAATCCAATCGACTCTTTTGTGCTGAGGCAATTGGAGAAGAATAACCTGATACCGTCGGCGCGAGCCGATCAGCTGACGCTGCTGCGGAGAGCGTCGTTCGACTTGATCGGGCTGCCGCCAACTCCCGCAGAAGTCGATCGGTTCATCGCCAACGCTGGTCCGGGCGCGTATGAACGTATGATCGAGCGATTACTTGCCAGCCCGCAGTACGGTGAACGATGGGCTCGGCACTGGCTCGACGTCGCCGGCTTCACAGAGTCCGCAGGAATACTCAACGAGGACCGAGCGTTGCCACTGGCATGGCGGTATCGCGATTACGTCATTCGAGCCTTCAACAGTGACAAACCGTACGACAGGTTTCTGCAGGAACAGATTGCCGGAGATGAACTGACTGATTACTGGGCAGCCTTCGAGGGCGAAGAGCGACTTCCTGAATACGTTGTCGAAGGAATCATCGCAACGGGCTTCCTGAGGACCGCAGCCGACCCGAGCCGACCAGACTTCAGCAAGATCAAGAATGCAGCGGCTCAGTACTTTTATCCAACCTTGTTCGACACTCTGCAGATTGTCTGTTCGTCGACAATGGGACTAACGGTGCAATGCGCTCGGTGTCACAGTCATAAGTTCGATCCGATTCCGCAGGTCGACTATTACCGCATGCAAGCTGTCTTCACGACCGCGTATCGCACGGATAAATGGATTCCGCAGATGAACCGCCGACTGCCCATCGCCTCGAGACGGCAGACGGAAGCGGCTGCTGAAAAGAACGCCGAAGTCGATGCTGGCGTCAGGCTTTTGAAGGCAGAACTGGCAGCGTTGAAGAAGACATTCGCAGATCGCGTGTTTACTGATCAACTGGCAATGCTGCCTGAAGAGCTTCTGGAAGACGTTAAATCAGCACTGAATACGAAGCCGGCATCTCGAACTGAGGTTCAGGGATACCTCGCCGGGAAGTTTAAAACGAAACTGCGACCCCAGGGCAAAGAACTCGATGATGCCATTACGAAATACCCCGAGTACACACGAAGGACGAAAGACCTGAATGCAAAGGTTATTGCCGAAGAAGGCCGGCGTTGGCTTTTTGATGAGGTGCGAGCTTTGTACGACCAGCCGGGGGAAGCGACGACTCCTGTTTTACTGCGAGGTGACGCGCTCACACCGGGGCCACTTGTCGAGCCGGGAGTGATTTCAACCATCGCTTCGCCAGAACCGTTCGAATGGTCGGCTCCGGGACCTGAATCAAAGACCAGCGGGCGTCGGCTGGCCTTTGCGAGATGGCTGACTCAACCAGAGCATCCATTGACCGCTCGCGTGATGGTCAATCGAATCTGGATGCACCATTTTGGAACAGGCATTGTCGCGACGTCCGACGATTTCGGAGTGTCAGGGGCCTCGCCGTCACACTCTGAACTGCTCGACTGGCTGGCGACAGAATTCGTACGCAGCGGATGGAGCGTCAAACATGTTCATCGATTAATCCTGAATTCGAGCACCTGGCAGCAAAGTTCGGGAGTTACAGAGGAACATCGGAGTGTTTGTGAAAAAGTTGACCCGGACAACGAACTTCTGTGGCGGCAGGCGATGCGGCGGCTGGAAGCGGAGCCGTTGCGCGACGCGATATTGGCCACAGCTGGAACCTTGAACACGCCAATGTTCGGAGCAGGACAAGCCGTCGCACGGGAAAAGGATGGTGAAGTTATCGTGTCGGCTGGGCAGAATCAGGGTCGCCGGTCGATTTACGTGAAGATCCTCCGGCTCAATCCAGAAACGATGCTGGAAGTTTTCGACCAGCCGACCATTTCTGTGAACTGCACACAAAGGAGCATATCGACAGTGTCGACCCAGGCGTTGACCTTGCTCAATAGTGATGCGATGACTCGTGCAGCTTCGGCTTTTGCGAGTCGTGTCGAAGTTGAAGGGGCGAATGATCCTGTTGGGCGAGCGGTGTTGACGGCGTTTTCTCGCGAGGGTGGGCCGGCCGAGCAGGAACTGCTGTCGGAGTTTTTCGACGCCCAGATAAAATTATACCTTGAGCAGCATGTTGAAGCCGACCGAGCAAAGACGGCTGTGGTTGCTGATGCCCGTCACAAGGCGATGGCCGATCTCTGTCACATGCTGATGAGTTCCAACGAGTTTGTTTACGTGGACTGAATGATGAATCAATTCGATCTTCTGTCACGCCGCAATGTACTGAGCCGGCTGGGGTGTGGATTCGGAGGCCTCGCGCTGGGGACACTTCTCAGAGAGTCGTCCATCGTGGCCAGTGCGGAGCCGGAATTGTCGGCGGATTTCCAGCCTCGAGCGAAGGCGGTAATCCAGCTGTACATGCACGGCGGGCCCAGTCACATGGACCTGCTGGATCCGAAACCGGTACTCAACCGCTTTGATGGGAAGACTCCACCGGACGAAGTGGCCGATGACGAAAAGCGAACGAAGAATCTGATGGGTTCACCATTTCAGTTCCACAAGTGTGGGCAGAGTGGTTTGGAATTCTCAGAGATTCAGCCGTTCGTTTCGGAACACGCTGACGACATCGCGGTCATCCGGTCCATGTTCACCGAACATCGAAATCACGAGCAGGCGATCTGGATGGCTCAAACCGGGATGACAACCGGCGGACGTCCAACTCTCGGATCGTGGGCAGCCTACGGACTGGGAACTGAGAATCGGAATCTGCCAGCGTTTGTTGCTCTGCCTGATCCCGGCGGGGCATCGGTCAACGGCGTTCGAAACTGGACCAGCGGTTGGTTGCCGCCTCGGTATCAGGGAACGGTGTTTCGTGAGCAAGGCAGTCCGGTGCTGAATCTGCAGCCAAAGCAGCCTCGCCCACCTGCCATAGAGCGAGCACGAGCCAATTTGCTCAGGCAGCTCAACGAAAAGCATCTTGCAGAGCGTCCGGGAGAACTGGAACTCGAAGCTCGCATCGAAACGTTTGAACTCGCCGGAAGAATGCAGTTGGCAGCGACCGACGCGCTGGACCTGTCGCAGGAAACCGAAGAAACGCAAAAGCTCTACGGACTGGATAATGCAACAACGAAGTCGTACGGCACGAGATGTCTGATGGCTCGCCGGCTGGTGGAGCGCGGAGTGCGATTCGTGTCTCTGTTCATGTCCGGCCAGCCCTGGGACACCCACTCCAACAACAACGAGGGAACAAAGAAGTGCTGCCATCGCACAGACCAGCCGGTCGGAGCGCTACTAAAGGATTTGAAACGCCGGGGTCTGCTCGATTCGACATTGATTCTATGGGGTGGCGAGTTTGGAAGAACGCCGGGTGCCGAACAGCGCAACACAAAGGTCGCTTACGGTCGAGATCATCACCCGTACGGGTTCAGCATCTGGATGTCAGGTGGTGGAATCAAGGGCGGACAACATTACGGAGCGACGGACGATTTCGGCTATCGAGCCGTTGAGAAGAGATGTCAAACAGCAAACGTCCACGCCACCATTCTGCAACTGCTGGGACTGGACCATGAATCTCTAACATGGCACCACAACGGCCGAGACGAACGTCTCACGGATGTCTACGAAGCGGAAGTGCTTGACGAACTTCTGGCATAGTTTCCGCAAAGTCCAGAGGCATGGTTTCCTCGACGTTCAAAAACCGTCTTTCCGAAAGCATTGGCGGCTTTACTTCCTGCTTTCGTTAATCCCAACAGGCTGTGTCTGCATAAAACAAAAAAACATCGAGAACCAGTGGGTTCTCGATGTTTCGAGTTTCGGTCGCTGTGCTAACCAGCAGTCAGTCGATTGCCAGTTAGACAGGGCGAACGTTTTCGGCGCGTGGGCCTTTGGGGCCGCTGCCTGCTTCAAAGGAAACCTGCTGGCCTTCTCGCAGTGCTTCGAAATCGATGCCTTCCACGGCCGAGTGGTGGAAGAACATGTCGGTTCCGGAGCCGTCTTCGATGAAACCAAATCCTTTGTCAGTAATTCTCTTAATCGTTCCTTCAGCCATTCTGGTGTTCCAATGCTCTCGAAAAATTGTGCCGCCGTCGATGCGCGAAACATTCACGCTACGTGGACCACACGTGGATTCATAGTAATCGCTGATGCCGAGCCTTTCCGGGCAGTTTTCGGCACGAGCCTGTCTGGGGTATCTAGAAGAGTCCGTCGAGTTCTTCTTGAGTTGGCTCAACGTGGCCGCCTGATGAATTCTCGTCGTCCGAACCTGTTCCGGCCTCTGCGTCTTCCTTTTGTTTCAGGCGGCGAGCACGCTTATCCTCAGCCTTGGTCTTCTTTTCCATCTCTCGCTGACGCTTGGCGAATGTATTCTGATTCTTTGCGATGGGATTTCTCCTTGGATATTGACGGGGCTCAATAATCTTTTCGAAACGTGTCTCGGGTTAGCCGGTTGACTGACCTGACTGCTGCTGTCGTCTCGTCCCCTTACGGCGTCGTCGTCGCTTCGGCTTCCCGTCAGTTGCCGTTGCTTCGGTCGAGCCGTGACCTGCTGTACGTTGTAGACCTGAATTCTTCGATGTGTCACCCGATCGTGCTTGTCCGCCGCGCCGAGTCCGTGAATTATGACGGCCTCTTCGTTGAGGCGTGGCATCTTTACTTTCCTCTGATACGGGCTGAG
>CALGTK010000018.1 GCA_937904325.1 uncultured Planctomyces sp. | reverse complement strand
TCCGGGACGTCGAGCGGGAATTGAGTGCTGGCGGGATGGTCTTCGATTCCTGCCAGTTCTCGTAACGCCGTGTGGATATGTTCCGGTCGGATGCGTATCCCAGTCTCTTTATCAAGGGCAAGCGTTCTGGCATCAACTGGCACAAGGAACTGCCCTTCATCAGTGGCTCCGATCACGCGATTTCCTTTGATTCCCGCACCTAGAAACATCACAGAGCCGATCGACCAGTGATCTTTACCGTTGCCTTTGTTGTAGAGAGGCTTGCGGCCCATCTCACTCTGAATAACGACCACCAGTTTCTCACGGATCTGCAGGTCCTCGGCCTTGCGGAGCAGCGCGTCGATGCCCGACAGGAATTCGGGGATCAATCGCATTTGATCGCGGTCGTTATTGGCGTGACTGTCGAACTGGCCAATTGACAGGTTTGCTGAGACACCTACACCGGCCTTGAATGCTGCCAGTGCGATTTCGACCTGTTGAGGCAGTCGCCCTTCAGCACGATTTGCGGAGATGAACGGAGCTACACGCCGGAGGGCTTTCGAATTATGCTGTGCCGTATAAAGCATACTTTGAGCTCGTTGGCGACGCGGTAACTGTGTAGCCTTGTCCCTTGCTTCGAACTGCGACTTCAATGCCTGTTCAATACGGTTACTGACAAAATCATCATGGTACGGAGACTTTGCCACACCGTTCACGCCGTCGGCATTGGCCAGAGATGAAAGTGATTGCAGATAGGGGACGCGTGACATTGGCACCAGGTTTCCCGTGCCGGAATAGTTACCAAAGGTCAGGAAAGCGATCGGGCACTCAGGACCTTTGCAGGCAGCGACTATCGCAGCAAAGGTAGGATAAGCCTGGCTGTCAAGTTTTCCTGTCGCCATGTAACGAGAGCATGGTGAATGGTTGTTAACTGAATAGTCGAGGCCATTGACGGTGAGTAATTCCTTACCGTACCTGGCGTAGAACGTTTCGTTGCTCATCCCCGCGTCGATGTGTTTGCCGATGGGAGCGAATCGATGGGACCCCTCTGTTAGAATTTCTCCTTCCTTATACAGTCGATTGATCTTACGACTTCCCTTGGGATCCATCATGTATGTCGTATCCCATCCGCCCGAGGCGTTGAAAACGACGTAGTAGGGGCCATTATAAGCTGGAAGCTCTTCTTCGGTTTGGTCGCCAAGCAGCATCCGGGTACTCATCGGGATACTGAAGCCCAGACCGGCAAATCCACAACGTTTCAGAAAATCGCGTCGTGTGTTCATAGTTCCGCTTTGTGTTGTCTAAGTACCGAACAGGGTGTTCTTCAATTCCAGGCCAAACTCCGAAACACGGTCGTTTCTCCCCTTGTCTGAGGATGATGTCCTTCGGAGTTGATGTCATGCAGCGTTGCAAATGCGAGTCACTCGTACAGGAACTCTTCCTGACGCAGCAGATAAGTAACAACACCTCGCCAGGCTCGTAGTGAATAATAAGGATCGGCAGTTCTCGGACCATCGGTTCGACTTGCACGACAGTGATAGTTTTCGCGAGGATCAAACGACTGTCCGTTTTCTGCTCTGGATTTCACATCGGCGAGAATCCCGGCGAACAACTGATACGTTCGCTCGACTTCCGGCGCGTCAATCGACTCGATGCGGCCCAGGAGTCGAAGGTGAAGGTGCACAATCGCCTGGCGGATTTGTTGGTCCGATGACACTTTGCCAGGGATAACATCGGGCTCGATGTTCGGGAACAGTTTACGCTCGCCGGGTTTCAAGGCGAAATCGGCGGAAACGTTCGTGCAAGCGACCTCGTTTGACATGATGCGCTGGATCGCTCCCATGGCGCCGCCAGGTTCAGCGATTCTTTCGGTCACCGACTTCGAATTAATACCGCCGTAGAGAATCTGCATATGCTTTTTTAGACGTCCCCACCTCCTGCCAAATACAGCCACGATCTTTCGCTCAAGCTGCTCCGGACTCAACATATGGACAACTCCGATATCGTCGAGTTCTGCTCGACGGCGAGGATGGTCGGCCACTGTGCTTAATCCGTCTGCACGATAGAACGGAGAAAAGATAATTTTCCTGAAAGCGACTTTGAGGTTGAAGTTCTCTTTGGCGAAACTTGCTGCGATCTCCGTAATTTCATCCCGTTGCTTCTGATAGGCACGGCGACGTGATGAAAATAATGGATCGTCGATGTCTTGTGGCGGGGCTAAAACCTTACGTCCAGTCAGGATGTAATACACGTGTTCCACCATGGCGACCGAGAATCTCGGATCTCGGGCCGTCCGTTCACCGAGCCATTGCAATGCTCGCCATCGCTCCGTTTCTGGAAGGTCTTCTCCTTCAAAACCAGGCTCGAATATGTCGGTGAACCAACCGTCTTTTCGAGGGCTGTACGGGCCGTTGTCGAGCGTCGCGCCTGTGTCGTAATAGTCCTGGAACAACCCTGCGACAGGATCCAGTGTCTTGTGACATACCACGCAATCGGCCGCCTGCATGGTTGGGATTTCATACTCCGCATCAACTGCTGCCGCGTCTGTCACTCGAGGGGCGAGTGCCAGAACATCGATACCAAGAAAGTGTTGATAGTACATTCTTGACCGTAAACGGTTCCGGTTGGTTTCCGTGGTTGGATATCGTTTTAACCAATGAAATGTCGTCAACATGCCGGAGTGCCCGTAAAAGCCGGTTGGGGTTTTCTGATCGGGCTTGCCGTTTCGCAAAGTCAACGATTCGAGTCTGGTGGGCACGAATTCCATAGAGTCGTTCGGGTTCTTGAATTTGTCTTTCAGTCTTTCGTAGATCCCGTATCCGCGGGCAGTGTAAGGCGAAACCATGATGTAGTCGGCCGTCACGATTTCAGTAAACGGTCGCTCCTGACGAACGATGTACTCGATTAGTTCAAGCGGTTCCCTGAGAATCGAATCCCGGTATTCCCCCGTTAGCTTATAGAGGGCCTGGCGGCGTTCTTTTTCATCTTCGATATGGTTGAGGTCATACTTCTGTGGCCAATTCCGAGTTTCGCCAAAGTTGCGATATCCGAGCACCCGCTCGGGAACGCCGTCGTACCCCAGTGTGAGGAAGACATCGTTGAACCCTTCGGTTAACCGTACATAGAAACCGTCTTCCTGCATCACGTTATCGAGAATCGAATCCAGCGCTTTGAGCCCACGCTCACTTACTGTTGAATGCTCTTCTGCAGTCGGCAACCTTCCTGCCAGAGAGAGTGTGACACGCCTGAGTAACCGCTGCGGTTCCAGCATCGTTACCCCTGCAAAGAACGGAGGCGGATGATACTCGGGATACATGGCTGGTTGTGTCGAAGCCTGCTGTTCACCACTTTGTCTACGAACAAAACGTTCCAGGATGCGATACTCCGTCGAATCAGCCTGGAGAACCGCTTGGCCCCCATGCTCAAGCTTTCCCTGTACTTTCAACAGTAGAAGCGATTCGTTGTTCTCTCGCAGCGCTGCCATTTTCGCAAACGCATTTCGATTGTTCGCGTGCGCGGTTTTTCTCGAAGCCACCTGAAGCAGTGAAGGGTCGCGTAGCAGGAACCGGCTATCGGCAGCGTCACCATCAGCGTTATGGCACTTCAGGCAACTTCGCTCGCCCACTTTTGTCCAGACTTCATCGATGAAATAGTTTTCAACCGCCAGGCAATCTGGTCCCGCGTGCCCCTTCTTTACCGGAGGTTCACTGGAATTGTCTTCGGCGTGGACACCAGGATTAGAGCCAGTCAGTACGGAGATGAGCAGCAAGAGCAACATTCGCTCAGACATGGGACATCCTTCAATCTGAAACTGTCGGCCAGAATTGACGCTCATTTTCGAGTGGGATTTTCGTACCAGAACACGCCTAGATCGTCAACTTCTTCGCAGGTAAGCAGATCTAAATCGCCATCTCCGTCGAGGTCCAGCATTTCGAGGCGATCAAACTTTCTGCCATGCTGGTCACTGATCGCGTGATCGATCCAGCCGTCAGGAGTGTTTTCCTTCCAGGCAACGGCAATCATATCAGCAGCTTCCCGCTGAGATTCGGACGTCGTGACGAGATCCGCCCTGCCATCTAGATTAACATCTGTGATTGATACACCCTTGCCTGCAGTGAGTCCAAACGGCAGCGGAATCTCGGATTCATTCCATTTGCCAGACTTTCCTCGTTCGAGATAAAGCAGGTCACCACCCAGGGTCGGGCAGATGATATTGCGGGCGTCTGTTCCACGGAGGTCTCCGAGACTCAAGAACATGACCTGCTGTCCTTTGCCTCCAATCAAACGTCGCGGCCACACCTCCGATTGGCCACTCGGGTTCTCAAGCCAGAAGATACCAGGTTGAGCGCCGAAGCGATCGGAATACACGATGTCCGCGTCACCATCTCCGTCGAGATCCGTTGACCGGAGTGACATGATCCAGCTTGCCGGAGTTAGCGTATGAAGTTTCCAACTAGCTGCATCGCGTGATCTCGTCGGATTTTCGAGCCAGCCAACAATTGCGTTTTCGTTCTTCGATCCGATGACCAGATCGACTCGGCCGTCAACATTTACATCCATCGGCAGGGCGAACATCCAGCGGCGGCCATCTGTTGCTGGAAACGCAGCGGTATTCCAGGCATTGGAACTGAGATACTCCGACGGTGATTTCGGCGCCCAGTGAACGAACACCTTGTTCACTTTCCCCTCTGCACAGGAAACAACGTCAACTGCGCCGTCTGCGTCCAGATCAACGAACACGGCGTCTTCCACGCCTTTGACCAGATCGACGGTGACGGATGGCCAGGATGCCTTTGACCTGTCCGGGCCGGGGTTGAGATAGACTGCTACTGCCCCGCCTTCTTCCCAGCCCGTGGCGATATCAGCAAGTCCGTCTCCGTTGACGTCAGCAAGACGCACACCATCAGCACCGCGTTTCCCTGACGATCGATCGCTCGAATCAATCGAATGCCGTTTCCACGGTTCGGCGACAGCAGAACCACTCAGAATACAAAGCAGGATGATGATTCTCATGTTGAATTTCCGATGCGAGGTACAACCGGTCTGTACCGCTCTCCGAACAGTGAAGACTGAACTGATTGCGCATGTAAAATACAGCTATCAGAATGTACTGCTGTCAACACAGCGCGGATTTAAACTGGTGCTGATAGACGATATCAGAGTAACTGTCTGAGGTAGACTCCCGTCAACAAAGAAGTCGGCTGAGGTTCTGTTCACCCCGAAAAAAGTGACGGTCTGATTTATTCTAGATCTGATCGTATAGACAGGAGGTGACTCTTGAACGTTGTTCAAGGGAAGATAGCTCGGTAAATTATTGCTAGACTCGAACGTGTGGTCCAGGTGTGAGGATTCTGATTTCGCGTGCGGCGTTTGTTTTCAAGCCAGCACGGCGAGGACGTAGATTCAGTTCTTTTTCAAACGTTTTACCGTGACCGGCAACCCGCAGTGGAGGTACGACATGACTGGCAAACAGGCTCTGCGAAAGCGGACAGGTTTCACTCTCATCGAACTACTGGTCGTGATTGCGATCATCGCAATTCTGGTTGCATTGCTGCTGCCGGCTGTCCAGCAGGCACGCGAAGCCGCCCGTCGGTCGAGTTGTCGCAACAATCTGAAACAGCTTGGGCTGGCCATCCACAGCTACCACGATCTCCACAGTTGCCTGCCGCCAGCCGGAATAGTGAGTGGGATGTCGGCGTCCGGCGTTCCCACCGGCAAGAATTACAGTTGGGTCGTGATGATCCTGCCCATGATCGATCAAGGAAACCTGTTCCAGCGATTCAATTTCGACACGACCGTCTTTAACCAGACCGGCAATCCTCAGGCGACTCGGCTTTCGGCTCTCGTGTGCCCAAGTGATTCGGGCGGTGGCCTCTACGTCAGCACATTCACGTCCAGCCGGCCGTTTGCCAAGGGCAACTACGCCGCATTCGTCAGCCCATTCCACACGGACCTGCAGCGAAGGTTTCCGGGCATGCTGACGGCCAACCTGCAGCGGTTCAAGGACGTGGTGGACGGCGTCAGCAACACGTGGATGCTAAGTGAAGTTCGTACTCGCAGCCATCCACAGGATCAACGTGGTGCCTGGGCCCTTCCCTGGACGGCCACGACACAGCTTGCCTACGACATGCATTCGCGTTCAGGATCCAGCTTCGTTGGCAACCCAGCCAGCGTCGTGCAAAGCCCGAACTGTCAGACGGGCAACCTGGACATGTTGTATGACTGTCCCGACCCTGCCGGCGCTCAACTTGACCGAATGCCCTGTAACCGTGCGTCAGTTGGCTGGCTCTCCGCAGCTCCGCGCAGCCAGCATGTCGGGGGTGTCCTGGCAGGCTGGGGCGACGGTCGAGTGGGTTTCGTGTCGGACAGTATCGACAAGATGCTCATGGGAAACCTGATCAGCATCAACGACGGCAACGTCGTCACCCTTCCTTGATGCACCGAATTCCCCACCCGCATCCCCACTTTCTCTTCAAGCGAGCTTTGAACACATGAAACCATCTCAGATTGCGATCGTCCTGATTGCCGTGGGGGGCGTATTCGGAGTGATGTCGCTGCTGTGGCCTGCAGCAGTCGGGGGAAAGCGTGCCTACACCCAGGAAGACGCGCTGGAGTACCAGCAGGCCAGTCTGGAACTGCACAATCAGACGCACGCGAACGGCCCGACTGACGACGAAAGTGGCGGGTCTGTTTATGAGCACGAGCATGACGACCACGAGCATGGTCCGAAGGACGATGCGGCGCTGAAGGCGGCTCAGACGCGAATGGATGCGATCGAAGCCACGCGCGACGCCGCGATTCACAAAGGGCAGTCGACAGCCGGCGTCTTCAAGTGGCTGGGGATTCTGACCGTCGCCGGTGGGATTTTCACTCATTTTGCCACCCGCGGACGCGAGTGACAGTGCGACAAAACGGTCATCACGAAGCGGATTACGGGTCTCGATCAGTGACCTGCCCGCCTCGACACTCGACCCACCGCACGGACGGACCACGCCGTTTGTCGGTGTTGTCACTGCGATTCAGGCCGTGTGGGCAAGATCGAACGACAAGACTGGATCGTGTGTTCGCTTCTGTAGCCTGTCCCAAAGTTAGATGGCCAGATTAAGTTCGTTGCTGAACGCGTTGATTCCCCACTGACCAAAGAAAACGTTATGGCCGTGGATTGCGAACATGGCGTTGTGACCTGCCCCATTAATCGCGACCGTTTTTTTTGAGTGATCAAATCAATTAAGGCATGGCCTAAGCTATTCCACAACTTGCGGGCTACACGACAGACGGAATTACTGGCTTAGTGCCAGGCGAAAGATGTCTGCGAGTGGCTGGTCAATTCTCAGGCCGTCGCGATGAAGCATTACGCGATGCCGACTGACGATTCTATCCAGCGGGCCATTTGTTGTTCTACCTGTGGTTCTATCTCTGCAAATCAGCAGGTATCAGGCGAGACCACGCCAAACGGAAAACCCCCAGAAAACAGTGTTTCTGAGGGTTCCGGAGAACTGGTGATAGCCAGTCCAGTAGGGCCAGCAGGACTCGAACCTGCAACCAACGAATTATGAGTTCGCTGCTCTAACCGATTGAGCTATGGCCCCGCATGAGAGTTGGGTGTTGATGTAGGAGAATGTCGCGACGCCGATGAGCAGGAGTTTGTGATTCCGCGGTCGGCGGGATGCTAGCGTAGTTTTGTGATGAATTCGACAGTTCAGTGGTGAGATGGTTGCGGATTTGAACTGGGGGAGGATCACGGTGGACGATCGAAAGTTTATCGCTGCTTTATAATTTTTGACGCAGTGTCCGCTTCGCGGATACTGGCAGGGACCAGGTGCGAAATTTCCTCGTCGGCTGCGTCATTTTCTATGCGAGTAACTGGGGGCTCTGTGTCAGTTGCTGTCAGGATTTTATCGAGCGAGTTTCGGGTTGACCACGCGTAGAATATGGCAACGCAGCAGGCGGAGCTTGCTGATGCGTAGTACATTGCCGCGAACGGTTCGATGTGTCCTGATGCTCGACAAGTATCGATGATCCACCCAAGCAGTGGTGCAGAGATGGCGACGCCAATTTCTGTGAATCCAAGAATGATTGCTGTACCCGTGCCGCGATACTCACGTGGGAATGTTTCGGTGCCGAGAGAAACGACCGATGGAAAGAGTAACGCGTGTCCAAATCCGCATGTTAAAGCCGGGATGATCAACTGCCATTGAGCTGTGACTTGCGACAGCATGAGGTGTCCGGTGGCGTGCCCGGCCAGACCGACGAGTAATAGCCGATGTCTGCCGAGTCGTGTTGACCAGGTTGACGAGGCTACTCGGAAAATGAAGGCTGAGAAACAGTATCCGAGGAAGAACGTCCCAATCCCGCCGAGTTCGCGTTCGGCGGTCATCCGCGACAGGAAGACTGTTGTCACGGTAAAGCTGACGCCCATCATGATGGCTACTGCGACGATGGAAGTTATCAACACAACGGTGTGACGATCTTCCTCAACTGCGATGCGTTCAACTGTGACAACGGCGACTGCCCCGCGGAATCCTGCGGCGATGGCGGCGGCGGTGGAAGCACCGGCGCCTGCTGTGTCGGTACGGAATGCGTCGACGACCT
>CALGTK010000017.1 GCA_937904325.1 uncultured Planctomyces sp. | reverse complement strand
GCACCATGACAGCCGCCGTCAACAGGCCCGCAAACCGCTCCCACACTCAGGGCGAGAACTCTCGCGAGAAAGTCTCTAACAAATTGTACACGGCCTCTGGTATCCTGGTCATTGGAACATCCTTGCTCGGAGAAACAGGCGGCGTCACAACACTCTATCTAACGATATAGATGCGATCTTTGATGCTGCACTTTCGCCCCGCCTGACAGCAAAAGTCGAGGTCTGGTTGGCGAATAGTTAAACCAACAGATGGTTTCCAGCGACACATCTACTTCCATGTGCCGTACTTCTTTGTTTTAACACCCACGCCATTTCGCGATCCAATAATCGATAAATTTTCAACAGGTTGTGCTATCGGAAACCTCTACGCAGCCGCGAGAGCCACACATGCTTTCGCCAGTCCGTATTTTTCTCCCATTGGTCCGATGGTTGACCACATTGAGACATTCGCCTCTCCGCTCTACCGCTCTGTGCCGATCCAACAGCTATAGTACAGCTGCCGTTTTAATGTTGAACATTCGCCGCTGATTACTTGCTGGCGTATTGTTCCTTCGCTGGCTCGTGGATTAACTTGCGTTGTCACCCGCCGCCGGCCGTATGGAGTTTGCCCCGGTTTCATGAGTCAGCATTTTTCAGCCACAGAGCCCGCCGCTCACGAAGAAACATGGCGGGAAATCGAAGAAGTTGTCCAGGAGGTCACTCGGCAATCGCGAGCCGCTGTACCTGCGGATCGCTTTTTCACTGAACTGCTGGAAGGCTCCGTACGAACTCTCGCGGCAACCGGCGGCGCAGTCTGGTTGAGACAGTCGGAAAGCCTGCGGCTTGAACACCAGGTCAACCTTGTCAGGACTGGACTGGTGACTGGCCCCGACGCTGATGACGTTCAGAATGTCGAGCAGCGATCACAACAACATCAACGTCTGCTGGATCGAATCTCGCGTCAAACCGACACACACGCGGTGTCACCGCAGTCAGGAACGACGTCCGCATCAGCCCCTGACGGAATGCCCGAAAACCCAACGGACTTTCTGCTTCTTTTCTGTCCAGTCATTGTCAATGACAGAGTACTCGGTGTTCTTGAAATCTTTCAGCGACCGAACGTCTCGCCCGGAGCAGTTCAGGGATTCCTGAGGTTTCTGGCAGCACTCGCCGATCTTGCTTCTGACTACTTGAGAAATTCCCAACTCCGCGAACTGCAGGATCAAGCGACACTCTGGAGCCAATTCGAACAGTTCACTGAACGCGTCCATCAAGGCCTCGACGTCGACCAGATCGCCGCGTCAATTGCCAACGACGGTCGACATTTAATCGGTTGCGACAGGGTGACCGTTGCCGTCCGCAAGGGATCACAATTTCCCATACGTGCCGTCAGCGGACTTGATTCGATCGATCGTCGGTCAAACGTTCTAAGAGCAGCCAAAGATCTGATACACCGAGTGGTCGTCACGAAAGAGCCATTCTGGTATCAGGATTCGGCGGACGAGGGTCACGCTCAGCCACACGTCGAAATCGCTCCGCAACTTGCAGACTCGGTGCACCGATACCTCGATGAATCACCGGCTCGACTTCTGGCAGTCTTTCCTCTGATGCCAGCTTCGCATTCGGCTGACGACAAGGTCCATTCCAGGCACAGCAGTTCACGCAAAGACCAACCAATCGGTGTAATTCTGATCGAACGCTTCGAAGGGGCCAGCACATCCGGGTTGACGCGTCATCGCTCAGAAGTCGTCGCACGCCAAAGCGCATCAGCACTCAAAAATGCTCTTGCGCATTCTAACCTGCCGTTCCTTCCGTTGCTCAGAGTGGTAGAAAAAATCGGTTGGCATCTGCGACTCCGGCAACTTCCACGAACGGTACTTGTCGTCGGAACTTTGATTGCCGCAGCGGTCGCCATGGTTGTCGTCCCGGCTGACTTCACTGTGGAAGGGCACGGCGAACTTCAGCCCGCCGTTCGTCGAGGGGTCTTCGCGTCCAGCGACGGCATCGTCGCCACCCTTGCACCGGCTTTGACGACAGACGAATCGGTCTCTGTGTCTGCAGGTGACACACTTGCCGAACTCTCAAACACTGATCTCAACTTCGAACTCACGAGAGTTCTTGGGGACATTCGGACGGCTCGCGAAAGTCTCAGCACAAAAGAAGTCCAACGCCTGAACGTCGACGATTCGGACCCCAACTGGGAATCACAACTCGAAAAACTTTCAGCGGAAGAAAAGGAACTGGAAGTCAGCATCGCCAGTCTGGAAGCTCAACAAAAAGCGCTGAAGCTGCAACATACCGACCTGATTCTCACAAGCCCAATCGACGGCCAGCTCCTAACCTGGGAAGCCGCACGAATCCTCGAAAACCGACCTGTCCGCCGTGGCGATCTACTGGTCAAGGTTGCAGATGTCGACGGGCCGTGGGTTCTGGAAATTCGAGTCCCTGACCAGAATATCGGTTACGTCAACGACGCTCGCCGGGAACTCAAGCCGGACCTTGACGTCTCATTCGTACTGGCGACAGATCCCAAAACAACCTGGACCGGCAGGGTGACTGACGTTGCGAAAGACACGCGATCCTTTGGTGAGTCCGGGCCGACCGTTCTAGTGACCGTTGAAATCGATCGAAGAAGTATTCCGGAAAATCAGCTTCGGCCTGGCGCAACGGTCATCCCGCACATTCACACCGGACAACGACCAATTGGTTTTGTGTGGTTTCACGAACTGATTCATACTGTCCGGACGAAACTGCTGTTCTAGTCACGCTGCGGCATTCCTGCCGGTTGCATACAAACCGAAAGACGAGCACATGCGCCACAGTCTCTCAACGACTTCCGTAACTGGTGCCCTCTTCGTGGCACTGATTGTCTTTTCGAGTCAACCCGTCATGGCGGCTGACGGCACGGTGACCGTAAAAGGTGCCCTCGTGACTGTCCTTCAGGATCGCAACATCGCCGCTCGTGAGACCGGGTTAATCTCCAAAGTCCACTTCAAAGCCGGTGAGTTCATTGACGCCAGCTCAGTCCTCGCCGAACTGGAAGCAACGCAAGCCCGACTCAAAGTCGAGGAAGCTCAAATCCAATACAACAAAGCGGTGGAAGCTGCCAGCAGCGATCTCGAAAGTCGTGCCGCTCGAAAGTCTCTCGACGTCTCTAAAGCAGAACTCGCACGCGCTCAGGCAGCAAATAAGCAGTTTTCAAAATCCATCTCACAAACCGAAATGGATCGGCTTCGCCTGACGACTGAACGTGCAGAATTATTGATCGAACAGTCCGAGCAAACCACGCGTCTCGCCAAGCTCGAAGCAGACCTCCGCAGGAATCAACTCGACTTTGCACAACACACACTGGACCGACACCGAATTTCCACCCCAATCTCGGGCATGGTCGTCCAGGTAAGTTTCCACCCAGGCGAATGGGTTGAAACCGGAAAAAGTATCGCACGCGTCCTGCGTCTGAACCGGCTGGGCTGCGAAGGCCGTGTCGCGGCAGACGCGGTCGACGTGTCCATGATAGGCAGCCCCGTTCGAATCACCATTCGCCCACCGAACAGAAAATCCGTGACACTGTCTGGCCAACTGACTTTCGTCGATCCTCAAGTTAGTCGAATCAAGAAAGACGTTCTGATTAAAGCTGAATTCGACAACACAAAACTGACCATCCTGCCTGGCATGGCCGCGGAAATCGAAATCACGGGACAAAGTAAAACCGCCAAACTTGCAGCACCAGCAAACAAGTAGCGATGTCGGATCGCTTTAGTTCTGTCGAGTCAGCAGCGATTCAAATTCGCATGGTTCCAGCCCAAACGATTCACGGACGGTTTTCACGCTATCCGGAACGACGACCGACTTTGACGCCCGATCTCGAATTGCTCGGATGAGAATGTTCTTAGGCGTGTGTTCCAGGCTGATGAATTCCTGGACCTGCGTGCGGTATCCGCAACCTTCAAGAAGTTCGGCACGCAGCGAATCGGTCAGCATTTCTGCAAACCGTTCCTTGAGAATGCCTCGCCGCATGATTGGCGAAAGGAAGTCCGTCTTCAGCTTTGACGCGACTTCGTGATGGCAGCACGGAACGGCAAAGATAACTTTCGCATCCCACTCGACACCTCGCGCGAGAGCAACATCCGTCGCCGTATCGCATGCGTGAAGCGAGACGCTCAGGTCGACAGACGCCAGCGGCGAGTATCCCGCCATGTCGCCAGATTCGAAACGTAAACCGTTACAGTTTAGTTTTCTGGCGATCTCGTTGCAGTGCTCAACAACTTCGGTCTTCAGGTCCAGGCCAACGATGTCGACCTTCCGACCGTGAATTCGGTTGAGCAGATGGTGCAGGGCAAATGTCAGGTAGCTCTTTCCACAACCAAAATCGACGACTCTGATCGGACCAGTCTTCGGGAACGATTCGTAGACATCTTCAACAAACTCAACATACCTGTTGATCTGCCGAAACTTGTCGAACTTCTGTTTCCGGACATTCCCATCGGCAGCCATGACGCCGATCTCTTCCAGAAAATCGCACGGAGTTCCGTCAGCGATCAGATAATGCTTCTGACGATTGTGCTCAGCCGAATCTGGTTTCTGCTTCGACGGTGGAAACTGATGAGTCCGGACTTTCCCACTCGCTTTAACTTTAACCGTGAAATCAAATTCCGTCGTAAAGAGATGACCGCGGCGAAATTGGCTTGAGATTAATCTTTCTATCTCGATAACCGCTTCGTTCAACAGGAAATTGCGATGTTTCTCGCGTCGAACTTCGCAATACGTAAACTGAAAACTCCGTCCGGATTTGAGATCAACCGGCCGCACAACGATCTTCTCGATCAAATCCTGTCTGCTACTATCGTCGTGTTTTCTCGCTGCATCAACTCCACGAACTGAATGACGCAGGAAAAGTTGGATGAACGAGTCATCCTCGGCTGCTGTTTTGAATTGAAGCGTCAGGTCGTTCATGAGCGGTGTTTCAAACCCCTTCAAACGGGAACAATTGCCGTGCACGAGCAAGGTCTACCGCCGACCTTCCGGCGGACTTACTGCCCAAAAGTACGTCGCCTCGCAACCAGAAGTCCGGCGTTCGATCCCGCAGTGTTGCCACTTCATCGATATCTGCAAACCCAGACAGTTTGCTGTTCGCGCGTTGCTACATCCCGAATCGGGGTGATAGCGATCCGTCATCTATTTGTCAGACAAAAACCAAAATGTAACACACGCAGACCACCCTGCTCTTCGAAAGATGACCTGAGAATTATCGCGATCATTCCGGAACAGCCAACCAACTTTACCGACGTATCTGAAGCTCAAGCATCAGTAAATGATGCCGATCGGGCCCGACGGAAGCACACAACTTCCCTGGTTTAGACAAAGCATTCTCATGAAATTCAGGTTGTCCAATCTGTTGGTCATGGCCCTTGCATTGATCGTCTCCGCCGCTGACAGACTGAAATATTCTTTTCATCGTGATCGACAATTTGAGCCTCAAGCCTGTTTCTTACGGTTTCGACATCGCAGTCACTCCGCATCTCGACGCGCTGGCGAGCAAGAGGCTGCTGATCAATCTCGCATTACCCCATGACTGGTGGACGCCTGAAGGCTTGTCACGAATTCCTTCAGGAACTCGTCATGTCAGAGAAATCAAAGCGACCACGTCGTTCATTCAGCGCAGCGTTCAAGCAGGACGCAGTCGATCTTGTTGTCAAGCAGGGTTATTCGTTCAATGATGCAGCGGACGCCGTTGGTGTCAGGGCGAAGAGTCGCAGGGATTGGCACGAGAAGCTGGCTCCAGAGCCTGAATCATATGATGACGACGCCTCGACCGCTGTGCTGCAGGATGAGATCAATCGTCTCAGGGAACGTCTGCAACGTACGGAAATAGAATGTTAAATCTAAAACAAAGGCGCGGCGTATTTCTCGAGAGAGTCACCTTGTAATACACAGGGATCAAGCAACATTGT
>CALGTK010000016.1 GCA_937904325.1 uncultured Planctomyces sp. | reverse complement strand
AATGGTGTCACGATCGGCGAGCATTCCACTGGCTCGTTCACCCAGATGCCTGATCTCCGTAACGCCGTCATAGACCTGTCGCAGATAGTCTTCGACATACCGATAGGATGCGTCGATGTTTTCAATGTTCTGATGCTCTGTCGAAATCCGACCGATGATCAAAACCCGCAGTACGCCGTTGGCTCGCTTGGGCTTGAACGCCAGCTTTTGTGTCATGTGAACTCCTTGTTGTGTGAAGCGCAAAAGAAAAACGGCCCGCCCCTTTTCGAATAAAGGAACGGGCCGTTGGCCATTTACGTGTGTAGGACATATCTATGCCGCGTCAGCTTCCCCGTTGTCTGTGGAGTTGTTTCGGGCTCGTCGAGTGTCTCGCCAGCGACTGGCATTTGCTGGCGGTTCCGTCAGTCGCACGAATGGATCAGTCAGTCCAGCGGCACGCATTTCTTTTCCAAGCGCATCGGCCCTTTTCGCTGCCATTTCGGCCAGCCCCAGCGAACCGGCAATGTCGGCAAACTTTCGGCCGGCTTCGCGTAACGCTCGCACTTTCATCGCGTAACGTGGCGAATTTGATGCATTAAAAAGGTCGACCCAGATCAGTTTTTGAAACTCGGTCGTGACAGACACACACTCACTGCCTTCATTGAGCGATTCGATATATGACCGAACTGTCCACGGTAAAAGGCCTGTCAGATTCAGATGGATTGCCGCACGAAGTACGACCTTGTTTCCGCCAAATTGCTGAAACGGGACAGCCCGTATCTCTTCGACAATGTCGACCAGGTCGGCGCGAGCATCGCGATCCATCAGTTCGATGCGGCGGCTTCGATCGAGAATGCTCTGTCGCAGTTCGTCATAAGATGGAACGACTACTACATCGCGTTCGGCACGAAGCCGCTCGATCTCCGCATCAATACCAGCCCGAAGTTCTTCGAAATGTCTGAGACGTTCGACGAGGATCACAATGTCGCCTCCCTCACCGACTGCCTCGCCATATTGTTCATATTTCGCCGTCGCTTCCTCGTGCTGCGTCGTGAGTTCCGCCAGTCGTGCGTCCAGACGGTCGGTGTCTTCCAACTGGACGCGGGCTGCAGCCAGCAGAGTTTCAGCTTCCGGAAGGAATTCCAGCAGAGCCTGGCAAATGGCCTCAGCGATGCGCTCGTGAGTCAGTTGGCGCAGTGCCGTCGTACGATTCCAGCAGTCCCGCTTGTTGGCACCACGGCAGCGATACCCACCTTCATTCCGGCCCGTGGCATGCAGCGGATGACTACAGATATCACAGACGATGATCCGAGACAGTGGCCCCCGGGAATCGCGTGGAATCCCGTAAAGCACATGCTCACTGCCGCTGACACTACTGCGAGCTCGACTGTCGATCGCCTCGATAGCCTGTCGGCGAAGGCTGTCCGAAACAATGCGCAGATGAGGCAGTTCATTGACCAGTATTTCTTCTGGATCATTGGGGACCTGCCGAGTCTTGCCAGTCGAACGAATCTGTTGTGCGACAGTGGTTCGAAACACTCCCAGCCCGACGTAAATTCGATTCCGGATCAGCGCCACGACATTCGGTTCCGTCCATTCAGGTCGCTGCCAGTTCGAAGTCTTTGGCAGGCCACGCTCATTGAGCCACTGTGCAACGATCCACGGAGGTTTTCCCGATGCCACCATTTCGAATGCTTCCTCGATCGTCGGGGCCCATTCTGGATCAACCTCGTCAAAGAATGGCCCACGCGCGGGTTCTCGTTCGGTGGCGGGCGCCGTAGCGCGTCGCAGGTATCCAGGTCGAACAGGTCCCAGAGCCGCTCCCATCTCAAATCGGGAAATTAAGGAACGGTTAATACGCTGTCGTGTCCGGCGATTCGTTCTTGCGGCATCGCCAACACTGGAAGCCAGTCGCTCTTCCCACATTTCCTCGTCAGCTGTGTCAACCTGGTCATTGATGCAGATCACACGGACTCCGTTGTCCACAGCTCCGTCAACCAGATCAAGACAGGGCCTCTGACGACGATACAGACGACTGGTTTCCTCGGTGACGATCAGGTCGACGTTTCCGTCCCGGATCGCCGCTCTGACTTCATCGATCCCCGGTCGAGAGACTTCCTCGCCCGAGATGGCGCGGTCCGACAGCACCCGAATCTCACAACGTGAAAGGTCGATCTCAAGCGACTGAAGAAATCGCCGGCACTCGGCCACCTGATCGTCAATCGACCGAGGGTTCTGATCCTCGGTCGAGTAGCGGGCATAGATGATGACCCTCAATCGGCGACCGAGAGCAATTGCAATGGGAAGTACCCAACCATAAGTAGCGCGGCGGTGTGACATGTCTTAAGCCTCGTAAACTGGAAACGATATTGATTGAGAAGTGCTGACCGTTCAGGTCAAACTCAGTGTGAAGGTGTTGGCGGAACATTCCTCAAAGCCGAGTCAGTTCCGTTGGACTGCTCAGCCAGGCAACTGCCGACAATGCTCCCAAGACGCTGAGCAAATTCGGCGACGGAGATCGGCACGAGTTTCTGGTCTTCGGAATCGGATGCGGAAACTTCAGTGGGATGTGGACTCTGATTCATCAATGTCCCCTTTCGTGTGTGGGTCTGGCAAAGCTGAATTGCCACACGACTGGTGGCATTTCCCTGGCTGTGGTTGCTGTCAGTCTGAGCCTGGAGCGTGGCGGCCCCTGACCGCCCAGCGTCGTGCGAAGTCGAGTGAATCCGGCCAGAGCTGCAGCGCTCGTTCAATCTGCCGCTTCTGAGTTTCCGGGCGTGTGTGCGTGTAGACGCTTGTCATGCCCAGCGCGCCACGAGCGTCACTCGCCGACTTGTGCCCGAGCGTGATCTGCCGGATCAGCGGATCGACTTCGGCATCCTGCAGCAGCGTCGCGAACGTGTGCCGCCAGCTCTTCGGGCAGGTCATTTCCGGACGCCCGATCGCTCGACCGGCTCGTATAAATGCCTTGCGAATGGCATCTGTGCGAATCAAACCGGCATCACGCCACACGGTACGGAGTACTTGAGCAGCGTCAGTCCGGCTCACCGTCCCTGTCGACTTCTGCGTTCGGGTCAATCGCTGTTCTGCCTCGCGCTCCAGTTGTGAGAGCGGGCCGGCCAGTTGTGGCGGAAATTCACGAAAACGAGGCCTCAGGAAGACAAGCCCCTGTTGCCGTTTCCCGACAACTCGTTGCAGCACCGACACGGCTTCGTCACACAATGGAACGGCTCGTTCTTGACCAGTCTTGATCCGCCACCCGAGAGACGCTTTGTTGCGAATCAACAGCCAGCCATCGTTGAAGTCCAAGTCCTCGATCAGAAGATGCGTCAGTTCACCCGGCCGCAGACCCGTCTTGGCCAGTACGAAATGAATGGGGAAGGCCCAGTCGTTCAACGCCTGCAGGAACCTCGGCTCGGTCACAGAGTCGAAGACGGAAATCGACTTGGCGTCCTCAATACGAAAGCGTGACAGCGTCAGTTGTGAAAACGGGTTCTCGGCATACGGCGGAAGGTGCCGTCGTCGAGCCGCGAATCCGTACATGGACCGGCACGTCTCAAGGATGAACACCACGCCTTTGTCTCGCAGTGTTCGCCGCTGAGAATTCGGATGACCGTTCGGAGAAACGCTGACTTCTCTCACATATCTGACAAACCGGTCTGCCGAGACTTCATGAGCCGGGGGGGCCGACGGAAGCTGTCTGCAGAAGTCTTCCAGATGCTGAGTCGCTGCGCGGTATCTGCGGACAGTGGCCAGCGACGATCGCAGCACATGCTCATGATGGTCGAGAAATGATTGCCGCAGTTCGGCCACGGAAACCGGTTCGAACGCCAGCATGGTGGGAGTACAACTCGCCACCTGAGCATTGATCTGGCCGGCGATCTTTTCAGCATCGGCACGGGTGTCAGCAACCCGCTTGCGGACCGACCGCTCGCCTTCCCGGTAGTAGACATACCAGCCACCGTGATGGTGGTAAACGGACACGCGTCCGATCCGTTTCCGACGCGCGCCACCTCGTTGAGGCTTCGACATTCTGGAATCTCCTGTTGCACCTGGTTTGCACCAACTTTGCACCAGGGAGATTCAGCAGCAGCAAAAAAGAAACGCTAAGTCGTGGTTAAACCACAACTTAGCGTTTCAGGCACAAATCAAAGGCGGAGAGGGGGGGATTCGAACCCCCGGTACCTTGCGGTACGTCGGTTTTCAAGACCGGTGCATTCGGCCACTCTGCCACCTCTCCGAGGGTTGCATGGTCTATGCGGCCGGATTGTCGACAATTTGCCGACTGCGTCAACCACAGCTTTATGACCGTCACGCTGGCCTTCTGATTTAAGAAGATTGGACGGAGTCTGGCAATATTTCGCTGAGCCATTCACATGGCCCTTTGATCCCGGATTCCGGGACACCGTCCTGCGGTTTGAAATTCGGGTGAACCGGATATTTTCGGCGGCGATACTTCCGTTTGCACGCAACGAAATGACAATCGCTGGGACGATGAGCATTTAGAGAGTTGTTCGAATTACGAGCTGCTTCCAGAGTTCAAACAGAGTTTGCTGATTCAGATTAGTGGTGACAGGGAAAAACAACAAAAAGGCTGCCAAGCACGTGACGAGTTTTGCTCAAGTGAGCGTGTCCATCGTCGCGACATCTACGACCGTCAATGGTCCAGATTGATCCCGTGGTGTAAAAAGTACTCTACCAGCCGAGTGACATATTCGTCTCGATGGCTCGCTGTGCTTCCTGGAGATCGACTCCGGTATCCAGCATGTAAAGCCGAATCGCGTGGACCTTGTCGCCAGCCGCTCTGGACAGGCATTCGCGAGCGACGTCACAGGGTTCGGAGTTCCCATCGATGCCGAGTAGCCGTTTTGAGATTACCCAGATGTCTCGAGGCCGCTTGGTGAGCCGCAGGATCTCTTCTTCCGGATAGTGAGTCTTTGCGATCTCCTCCGCGTTTTCCCGGTCGTCGGCCCAGGCGATCATGATGTGTGCATTAGTCTCAATTTCAAACAGCGACATACTTGTGTCTCCTCACACTTCGGAATCTGGAATGGGACGTGAAGCACACCGGGAGTATACTCACGAGTTCGTAGTCCATCCACGAGTCGAACGCGTCCATCGTCAACATTTTCGAATGTCGATTATTTTCACAGATTCTGTGATCGTGTTTCCGCAATCGGGCGGTCATTGCGGCAATTCAGTCGGCGGCAGCTCAATCGACAAACTGAAACTCGTTGGACAGCAGCAGCGTCTGCGCCAGGAGTTCCCACCCGGAAAGCTGATCCGGCAGCGGTCCACGAAACTGACTGGCCATTGAGAACCGCTCGCCGGAATGCTCACGGTCGAATTTACGAACTTCGAATGACCAGTTGTACGAATCGAACGACGGGGTCTGCCGACAGTGAGCAATCATGTCGATATGATCTCCTGCCGACAGTTTCACCGGCTTCAGCAGGGTATCTTTGAATCCGTTCTGAGCGACTGCGCGTACTATCTCGCCGGACGACGGCACGTTGATAATTGCTTCAACACCGTCGCCCTGATCCGACGAATGGGTCATTCGTCCGGCTACACCGAACAGTCCGTTGTGCGGAGCGGTCCACCGAAAAACTCCTGCGTGAGCTGGATCGCCGGGGTGCCCGCCAGTCGCCGACAGCGTTACCCAGCCGAGTTTTGAATCCGGAAGCTCCGTTCCACCTTGCCATGCCTTTCCAGTGAAGTGTGGCAGCTTTCGAAAATTCTCGATCCGATTTCTCTCAAAATCAAAGTGACCATAGCCGTACTGCCAGAGCGGAGTTGCCTGCACAGCCCCGGCAACGGATTGCGAGAGAAACGCTTCGGCAAGCTGGACGTCATCCGGATCAGGGTTGCGTGCGAGCGTCTTTCGGAACAGGTCGCGAATCCTGATCGTTGGCGATGTTTGCTCGTCAAGGCTGCCTGCGACTCGTCGAGCTTCATCTACCAGAAACTGACTGTTTCGCAGGAAAAGAGTCTGCTGCGGGACCGAAGTTTTGAACCGACCTGGGCAGTGAGTGTCGGGTCCGGCGAAATCAAAAGTCCGAAACAGTCCGGGAAGATTCTGGCGATCGATGAATCCGTAGATCGTGCGCCGCCTCGGCGTCGGCATTTTCACGATGTCAACGGCCTTGCCACCGAGTGTTAAATCCAGATGGCCGCCGACCGCGAGGATGGCGTCACGCATCGGTTCAAGTTCCAACCGGTAGCGATTCATTCTCCAGTAGAAGCTGTTCTCTGGATCGACTTTCCGCTTGCTGGCATCATCAATGCTGGTCTGCTGCCAGGTCGCCGAATTCAGAATCGTACGGTGCACTTCTTTGAGCGACCAACGTGACTCGACCAGATGAGAAGCCAGCCAGTCGAGCAACTCTGGGTGAGTTGGTGGCTCGCAGCGCAGTCCGAAGTCGCTGGGCGTTGTCACCAGCGACGAATGAAAATGGTGCATCCAGATTCGGTTACAGATGACTCTCGCTGTGAGTGGGTTGTCGGGGTTGGCTATTGCCTGAGCTAATTCCAGCCGACCACTGCCGTTTTGAAACGGCTTACGAGCCGGACCAGACACGACTTCCAGAAACTGCCGAGGCACTCGTGCTCCAACATTTCCCGGACTGCCGCGTCCGAAGATGTACGGATTCATTACCTTGTCGCTTTCAAACAGCGGCATGGCATTCTTGTGATCTGTTGGTTCAGTCGAACTTCGCAGCACCCCATACAGCGAGTAGTAGTCAGCCTGAGGAATGGGGTCGTACTTATGATCGTGGCAGCGTGCGCAGGTTACAGTCAGAGCCTGTGTGCCTCGTGTAATTACATCCATTCGGTCGTCGATGATGTCGTGGATGTTGTTGAGGAATCGTCGCCCCAGTGTCAGGAATCCCATTGCCGCGAGTTCGCTATCCGGCAATCCTTCTTTGACCAGCCAGTCGGCGGCAATCTGTCGAATGAGGAACTGATCGTACGGAAGGTCCTCGTTCAGGCTTCGCACTACCCAGTCACGATACGTGTAGGCAAATGGGTATTTTCGTTCTTCGCGAAATACATATCCCTTTGTGTCGGCATACCGAGCAACATCCAGCCAGTGACGCCCCCAGCGTTCGCCGTAATGAGGAGAGGCGAGGTATCGATCGACAAGCTCTTTCCATGCATCCGGAGACTTGTCATTGACGAAAGCTTGAGTTTCTTCAAGCGTCGGCGGAAGTCCAAGCAGATCAAACTTCAGCCGTCGAATTAACGATGCGCGATCAGCTTGTTCAGAGGGACTGATATCGACCGCCGCCAGCTTTCTGTGTACGAAACGGTCGATCGGTGTCTTAACCCACGACTCATTGCTGACTTCTGGTAGCTGAGGATTAACGACCGACGCAAAAGCCCAGTGCCGCTTCGCAAGGAACGCTGAGTTGGCCCCGTTGCCGACCGACTTCGGCCATGCTGCTCCGTTTTTGATCCAGGTTCGAAAATCAGCGATGACGTTTGCAGGCAGCGGATCGTCCGGCGGCATCTGCAGGTCTTCGTCTGCCGGATCAATCGCCTGAAGAAGCAGACTCTTGTCCGCTTTGCCAGGAACCACTGCCGGGCCAGTTTCGCCACCTCTTAACAGGTTGTCGCGAGAATCGACTCGAAACTTGCTGCTGGCTTTTTCACTACCGTGACACTTGAAACACTTATCAATCAGTACGGGCCGGATCCGAGTCTCAAAGAAATGTTCATTGGCCGTGGCGAGGGTTGTTGATGCGACGACGATGGCTGCCAACAGTAAGCCGGCAGAATTCGGACGATTCTGGAGAGGCATGAAACACCGGGTGCGGGAATTTGTGAGGAAAACGAGGCGGGAAGAACGGGTTATTCCTTTCGCGTCTGACAGTCGATACCTTATGTAGCCCGCTCCATCGTCAATCATGACAAACTGCTTCGAGGTCTGGAAGCGGCAAATTCGAGTGTCATTATTTCGAGCATTTTTGACTCTGATTTACATTTCTTAGTGAGCACGATTTCCTGTGATCGAAACACGCCAACTGACCAAACGATACGGCGAGCTGATCGCCGTGAATCATATCGATCTGAACCTTGCGGAAGGCGATGTCTTTGGCTTTATCGGACCGAACGGTTCCGGCAAGACCACGACGATGCGGATGATCGCGACGCTGCTTCAGCCGGACTATGGCGAAGCGTACGTCTGCGGGAAATCGATCTACACGCATCCACAGGAGATTCGTCGACTCATCGGGTTTATGCCGGACTTCTTCGGCGTTTATGAAGACATGACCGTCGTCGAGTACCTGGAATTCTTCGCGGCGGCCTATCGAGTTACGGCAGGCAAACGCCGCAAGGTCGTCGAAGAGAAACTCGAACTGGTCGACATGGCGTTCAAGCGTGACGCAATGGTCAACCAGCTCTCACGAGGCCAGACACAGCGAATCGGCCTGGCCCGAGTCATGCTTCACGAACCGCAGGTCCTGCTTCTTGATGAGCCAGCCAGTGGTCTGGACCCTCGCGCCCGTATCGAAATCCGCAACCTGCTGAAGCGACTTGGAGAACTTAAGAAAACGGTCATTGTCTCCAGTCACATTCTTCCGGAGCTGGCCGATGTGTGTACTCGAGTCGGCATGATCGAAAAAGGCAACCTGATCGTCGACGGACAGGTCGGCGAGGTGATGAAGAAAGCTCGCCAGCGAATTGTTCTGCAGATCCAGGTGAAGGGCGACACGGCAGAAACCGACCGCGCTGCAGCACTGCTGGAACAGCACGACCTTGTCGACAATGTTTCCGTTTCCGCAAACACTGTCATCGACGTCACCCTGCAAGCGGAAACCGACGACTACAGCGAACTGCCGTCCGCGCTGCTCGACGCAAAGTTCAAACTGAAATTGTTCCGCGAAGAAGAAGTGAACCTCGAGACCGCCTTCATGGAATTAACCAAGGGCCTGGTTCAATAGAGTTGTGTATTCAAGAGAATATCGCAGACGAGAATAAACGTTATTTTCGCGATCAATGGCTGTTTACGACATCCTGCCATCGAATATCGAGTTATGCACCTGCTTTGAATGTACACAACGTCCAGCAAGCTTTCGGAAATGCTCGCATTTTTTTGAGGGCCTCGAGCTGGCGATAGATGTAAAGATTAAAGCACGCGAACCGACGCTTCTCCTTCGGAGCTGCTTACCTGGATTGGGCAGCTGTACCATTCGGAGCATTGTCATCTACCGGCTGGCGGTCTTCGTCTGACCGATGCAGAAAAGATGCTTCTCGCCACGGATGAAGAGCTGACCATTCGAAATTGCAGGAGACGCATAAGACCGCTCGCCGAGTTGGTTTTCTGAGACGATCTCCATGTTCGGGCCGGGTTTGACGATCCGGGTTTGTCCGTTGTCGGCCTGGAAATAAACGAGTCCTCCGGCGGTTACCAGCGACGCGCTGAAGTGACTGCCCATTCGCCCTTGCCAGAGTCGTTCCCCTTTGCCTGTCTCAAAGCAGTTGGCCGTTCCTCGATCGTCGGCCACGATCAGATAGTTGTCGACCAGAACTGGCGAAGGCACGTAGCACTTTACTTGTTTCGTGTGCCAGGCCACGTGCGAGTCCGTCACGTCGCCTTTGCCGTTTGGCCGGACCGCCATCACGTGATGTGTCGGGAAGCCAGCGGCCATGTAAAATTTCTCATTGTCATAGACCATTGAAGCGACGTACTGCTCAGTCGGACCTTCGATATTCCACAGAATTGTTCCTGTGCGAGGGTTCAGACTGACAATGCACTTGCTCCCCGAGAATACCATCTGCTGCTGGCCGTCGATCTCGCGGATGATCGGCGTCACGTAGCTGCGAGTTTTGTGACGACGCGGAGTTTTCCAGACGGTGTCTCCGGTTTCTCGATTTAGCGCGACAACATATGAATCACCGTCGTGGTCGCCGTTGACGATCAGCAGGTCTTCGAAGATTACCGGGCAACTGCAGAAGCCGTGAGCACTGATGAACTCGCCAGGTTTGGAGATCCATTGGCGATTTCCTTTGAAATCGTAGGCTGCGACGACCATCTCCCCGGGAGTAATTGGTCGAGATTTGCCGACATTTGGTGCAGGAATCGTGCGACCATCCACTTTGAGAAACGCCACATAAACCAGCTTCCCGTCAGTGACCGGTGTGCTTGACGCAAAACTGTTGAGCGAGTGTTTTGATTCAAGCGGACTTTCAATGACCGTCTTCCGCCAGAGCTGTTTGCCAGTTCGCCGATCAAGCGAAATCAGTACGCGCTCTTTGGAATCGGGCAGGCAACTCACGACAAAAACTCGATCGCCCCAGACTGTTGGCGAAGCGTGTCCCTCGCCTGGAATAGCTACTTTCCACGCGATGTTCTTTCCTTCGGCACCGTCCCATGAAATTGGAATATTCTTTTCAAGACTTGTTCCGTCACCACGCGGACCTCGCCAGCCCGGCCAATTTTCGGCGGATGCCGACAAAGTAAGAAGACTGGTCGCAGTCGCAACGAGAATGGTCAGATAACGGGTAGACATTGAAAAACTCCAGGATCAAAAACGGACTCAGACCTACTTTGTTACAGGATTTCCACGACGTCGGCAATGAGCCTGCCGCAAAACTTATGGTCGCGTGCCTGGGCAAATGTAGACTCTGCACTGAATCGTCATAAAGGGAAGCTGAAACTCGGTATCGCCACAGCCAATCCGAAGATGACAAACGCTGCCACGAGACCACTCAACACAAACAGGATCAGCAATTCGCAGCCGACAAGACGCAAGACCACAAACCGGTTGCAGCCGATTCGAAACATGGTCGCAAAGTCCCGCTGACGAAGCTGGACTGACAGTACTATGAACAGCCCCAGCAGTGCCATTGTGACGCAGGTCATCGCGACGAATGTCGCCTCAAGGAACTGTCGAATTCGGATCACGATTTCGCGCAACTCGTCAATTACCTCAAGCGGACGGATGATCTGTGCAGGGTCGTCGTCGGCCAGGTACCGGCCCATCAACAGCGTTTCAGATTCTTCGTCATGGGGAATTGCCAGGATTGCCGTCACGGGGAACGAGTTTCGGTCTCCGTGAAAATGGAATGAGCTCGCGTTCTCTGCGGTAATTTCGGTGTACGGGGCAATCAATGGATCGTTCACAAACGTGTCCGATTCGGATAAGTCGGCACCATCGGTGGTGCCATCTGAGTCTGAAAGTTTCTTTGAAGACGCATGGCCATGTCCGATTCCCGCGATGATCCATGCTGTGTCCATGTCGACATACACTGCGTTGTCATCTGGTGACGAAGACTCTGCCAAAACGCCGCTCACTTGCATTTTCAACGGAAGGGAACCTTCCAGATCGAATACATCTTCCGGTTCGGTCATTAGCCCATCGCCAGGCACAAGATGTAATCTTGTGGCGACATTCGATCCGATCAGGCAATCACCCAGTCGCTTCCACGTTCGCCCCTTCGCAACTCGCAGATTTCTGAACGACAAATAGTCTGCCGTGGTGCCGACAATCGGCGAGTCTTCAGCTTTAAAGCGAACAAACAATGGAATTGCCTGCGCGAGACCACTGTTTGATATTCGGTTAGCCTCGCTGATCGTCGTGTCACGTGACGGCTGGGTTCGAAAGTACAACGAGTGCAAGGCTAGATCAAATTCACTGCCGGCGGCTCCGACAACCAATGGTGTTGATTTCGCTCGAGTGGTCAGACGGGATTCAAATCCGGCCGCGAAAATTCGCAGCCCGATCGGCAACAGAATTGTCAGCGTCAAGCAGGCAACCAGCACAGCCGACCGCCATCGGTGATGCCACAAGTGCCTGCGAGCGAGGAGAAACGTGCCGTTCACGGTTACGGCTCCACGTCGGGTACTGGATGCGCGGGTTCATTTCGAAGCAGTTGGATTCCAGACTCGCCTGGGCATGAGAAATCGATGACTCGGTCGAATCGATCAATCAGGCTGTGGTCGTGGGTTGCCATGAAGAGTGTTGATTGTTTCACGGCGGCCTGTTCGAAAAGCAGATCAACGATCTGGTCGCGGGTGGCGGCATCGAGATTTCCGGTTGGCTCGTCCGCAAGCAGCAGTGCCGGATTCGTAATCAGAGCCCGAGCAATAGCGACTCGCTGTCGCTCGCCGTGCGAAAGCTGGTCGATTGATCGTTTGAGTAATGTCCCCAAACCAAGTGACTCGGCAAGTTCGCTGACGTTCTTTTTCGTTTCATATGTCAGACGCAGCGATGAGTTCAGCAGAAACGGCAATAGAATGTTCTCTTCGACATTCAGATAGGTCAGCAGTTCAAATTCCTGAAACACCATACCTGCGGTCGAAATTCGGAATGCCCGCCGTGCGGCATCATTAAGCCTGGTCAGTTCGCGTCCTTCGAATCGAATGTTGCCTTCGTTCGGTACTGCAATACCCACAAGCAGGTTAAGCAGCGTCGTTTTGCCACAACCGCTTGGGCCAACAAGTGCGACCGATTCACCAGCAGGAATTCGAAGACTTGAAATGCACAGACCAAATCCGTCATGGTCGTAACGAAATTCCAGGTCGTCTATTTCGGTCATTAAGTTGACTATTCGACAGGACTCTTAACGATGAGCTGAATGTTGTCCTACAGCTTGTCGCCGCTCCTGTTGATTCTCAACCGAAGGGTTAAACGATGCGAGTAATGACGTTGCTCCTGAATGTTTCGACAGCCTTTTGCCTGTTCCTGTCAAATCCTTGTTCAGCAGAAATCGAACAACTCCTGCCGAGCCTGAAATTCGAGCGAGGGCCCATTAACGGAGTACTTCTTGGAACAGGCGACATACGAGCTGCGATCTATTCAAAACCGGCGTCTTCGAGTTTCAGGCCGCAGCAAATTTTTCTCACACATCATCGACGGGATGTGGTAACCGCCGCTTTTGATGGTGTTCGCGATCGCGACCGGGAGAGACGCGGCCGGGTGAGGATTTACGCGCCGAAAGCCGAGCGGGAATTGTTCGAACAACCACATGAATTCTGGGAATCCTTCTGGACCAGACGCTTTCACGATTACGAGCAACAGTCGACTAAGGTACTGACTGCACCCCAGAAGATAGATCGCCATCTTTCGAACAACAGCATGTTTGTCTCGACTGAAACCTACCCTGCAGGTGTTAAGACACGGCGAATCAGGGCGTTGGAAACGCCGGGATTTACTCGCGGTGCATTGTCGTACATCGTGGATATCGACGGCAAACGTGTCGCCTTCACGGGAGACCTTATCTATGGCGACGGTCAACTATTCGACCTGTACAGCTTTCAGGACGTGATCCCGGAAGCAAAAATCGGCGGCTATCACGGACACGCTTCTCGCCTTGCCATGTTAATTCCTAGTCTGAAAAAGGTCGCCGCCGAGAAACCGGATCTGATCATTCCAGCACGCGGGCCGGTCATTCATAATCCACAGGAAGCCATCGCAAAACTGATTGGTCGTGTCGAGGCGTACTACCGGAATTACCTCTCTACGAATGCGCTCAACTGGTACTTCAAAGAAGAGCGGATGACGATCAAGGGTCGGCGAGTTCTCGGTGAGGCTGCCGAAGTTAAACTAATGCCCATGTCTGTGCATGAAAAAACGCCGGGCTGGATCTGGGAGAATTCGACCAGCCGAATGCTGATTTCAGACGACGGTCATGGCTTCCTGCTCGACTGCGGCTACCAGCGAGTCATCGACGGTGTGAATCAACTGATGAAAGACGGCCTCGTCAAACAGGTCGATGGCATCTTCGTTACGCACTACCACGACGACCACACAAACATGGTACAGGCCGCGGCTGAAGAGTTCGGCTGTCCGATCTATTCGACGCTTGAGTACGAGGACATCCTTGAGAACCCCGGCGCGTATCACATGCCGGCAACTACGGACAAAGCGATGAAGGATGTCACTGGCCTGAAGAGCGGGCATCAGATGAAATGGAAGGAATTCGAACTGGAGTTTCAGTTCTACCCCGGCCAGACGCTTTATCACGGCGCGGTCCTCGTTTGCCGAAACGGTGGCACGCCTTACTACTTTGTGGGCGATGCGTTCTCGCCGTCAGGCATGGATGACTACTGCCTGCTCAACCGCAACCTGCTGCACGACGACTCCGGATATCCGTTCTGCCTGAAGAAAGTTCGCGAGCTTGGTTCGGATTACTGGCTGATCAACGAACACATTCCCTACGTGTTTCGGTTCTCGGAAAAGGAACTTGATTACCTGGAGATGAACCTTCAGAAACGCAAAGAGATCCTCGCCGAATTGCTCCCCTGGGACGACATCAACTACGGCATCGATGAGCAATGGGCGACGTTTTATCCCCGTGGCGTTTCGGCAAAGATTGGAGAGCCGCTTGAGTTGCAGGTCCGAATTCTGAATCACTCACCGATCGCGAGGACGTTCAAAGTGACGCCGCGAAAGTCACCCAGCATAAAGATTCTGAGCGAGCCGGCACAAATCACACTTCAGTCCCGGCAATCCGGATCAATTCCAGTTACGGTTTCCGTGGAGAAGTCAGCCACTCTGCCTGCGACGTTCGTCGTGACGGCGGATATCGATTCAGAAGGGATGCACTTTCTCAGTTGGGCTGATGCGGTGATTCGTGTTGATGACTGAGGCTTCCGTGATGATGTTGAAGAGAAAAGACCATGGAAGGCACGAAAATACACGGAAACAATCTGGATTCTTCCCCGGAGGGCGGCTCGATGCCCTCTGGCTGTTTCGTGTATGTTCGTGGTTCCACCCCCTAAGGGTGATCGTGCTGGCGTGCCTTGTTCTGCTTGACAGTTCTTCGATATTTGCACATCCGATATCGCTGACCGATTCCGTCGTCGATGTTCAGAAAGATCGAGTCGATATCGAGCTGAAGGTTCTCGTCGAAGACCTCGTGCTTTACTACCCGGTGACCGCCGACGAGAGCGACGTTTATCCGGTTGCCTCGCTTGTGGAAGCGGCGAGGTCACACCGCAGGTTTTTGCTCGACGGGCTGAAGTTACTGGATGGGCGCGGGACCGAACTGAAGGGTTACGCTGTCGCCGTCGATGCGTCGAGGCTTTCCGACAAGGGCATCCCACTGACAGAGGTCAAGCAGTCTTCTGTGACCTATCGACTTCGCTATCCGACGCCGCGGCCTCTGGGATTTCTGACCGTGTCGCAGGAATTTGGCGGTGCGAAAGCGATCCTGCCCGCGATGATGGATTGCCAGGTCAAGCAACAGGGAGTTGTGCTGGATGTTCCGCAACCGCTTTTAAGTAGTCAGACACTGACGACAAAGTTTGACTGGACAAAACCGCCAACTCCACCAGAAAACTGGCGGGAACTTAAACAACGCCGCGAAGAACGATTGAAGCTGCAACTAGGTATCGCGAGTTACAGCGGACTTTACTCGTTTTTCTACATCACGCCTCGCGAAGTTCGGCACGAGATTTTAATCCCGTTGCTGACTCTCGACGAGTGGACGCCGATTAAGCGGAAGAGTCCCGAATTTCTTGAAGTGCCCGAGCAGGAAGTCGCCATCGAACAGGTGGCGAATTTTTTTAGAAAAGGCAATCCTGTTTCGATCAACGGTTCGAGCGTCAAGCCGGTCGTTGCCCGCGTGAATTTCTTTGGATTGGACATCCGTGACTTTGCGATGAACGCCGACCCGCGACGAGTCAGCGTCGCTCAGGCCCGAGTGGGAGTCATGCTGAGTTACCCGTCGACGACCGTCCCGACGACCGTTAACGCGAAGTGGGAGACTTTCAGCAAGTTTGCTCCGTTTTTAAAGTCCGTGATCTACGAATTCAACGAACCGGCCACCGAACACTTCTTCCGCCCCGACGAAGCAGCGTTCAATTGGGCGGGCAAGAGCATTAACCAGCAGCGAACAGCTCAAGCTGACTTCGTCAAATCGAGCGGGCGAATTCCGACACCAGGTCAGGCCGAACAGATCAGCTATTCGCTGATTCGAAATGTCTACAAGGCGTTCGACTTTCACGGCGAGAAAGAGACTTATGATGCTTTGAACGCCGTCGTTGACGGACCGCTGCTGCGTTCGTTGTACCTGCAGATTCGCCGCTCACTTCTGATGGCGGAACAGGGCGGGTCGCGGTCGCGAGTGCTGGATGTAAAACAGGTTTCCAGCACTCTTGCTGGACCACCATCAGAATCACAAATTGAAATCGAACTCCGGTGGCGTCTGGCCAGTGAGGTCGAACACTGGGGGCATATTCACACACGCGAAAACGAGTATGTCGGCCGGCTGTCTATCAAAGATAAAGGTGGAGCCTGGAAACTGAATACTGTCAGATTTCTCAGTCAGAAACGAGTTCGCTTCGAAACTCAGTTGCGTCAGTGAGTGCAGAACGGTGAATCTGCTGCTCCTTCCGCAAGTCCCACCGGTCAGAAATTTTTTACCCCCCTGATTGGAACTTCCGACATGACAAGATCGCTTTTCACGTGTAGCGTTGCTGCTTTGGCAGTTTGTGCTCTGACTTCCGCAGGGTCGGCTGATGTCCGCCTGCCTGAGATTTTCAGCAATCACATGTTGTTGCAGCGTGGTCTGGAGGCTCCGGTCTGGGGCTGGGCGGACGCGGGTGAAGAGGTGTCTGTACAGTTTGCCGGACAAACGAAAGTGGCCAGGGCCGACGCAAACGGCAAGTGGATTAGCCGTCTGACATCGCTCGAAGCCAGCAGTGAAGGCCGATCGCTGGTCGTCAAGGGAAAGAACACAATTACTCTGTCTGACGTGCTGGTCGGTGACGTCTGGATTTGCTCTGGGCAGTCGAACATGGAATGGGCGACCCGGTCAGTCATCAACGCTCAGGATGAAATCAAAGCGGCTGACTTTCCAAATATTCGGTTGTTCGACGTGCCTGGCCATACGACGGCAGCAACGGCACAAAGCGACGTTCCGGGCGGCAACTGGCAGCGATGTAACCCCGACAGCGTCGCTAACTTTTCGGCGGTGGGATACTTCTTCGGTCGACAATTTCATCGCGAAACCGGAGTTCCTGTTGGACTGTTGGGGACGAATTGGGGAGGAACTCGGATTGAGCCCTGGATTCCGCCAGCCGGATTTCGGTTGGTACCAGATTTGAAAGGGATCGCGGATCAAGTTGACAAGTTCGATCCGACCACCGATGCCGGCAAGGCGACCTGGCATGCTCATCTGAAAGAAGTTGAAGCGTGGGTCGCGAAAACCCGGTCGTCGTTGACAGCGGGGAATGGCGTCAGTAACCGGCCAACCACACCGGGATTCGCGAACGCTGGTCAGCCGACGGCGATTTACAACTCGATGGTCCATGGACTCGCTCCGTACGGTGTTCGCGGCGCGTTGTGGTATCAAGGCGAATCGAACGGTAATGAAGGCGTTTCGTACTTCCACAAAATGCAGGCGTTGATTAACGGCTGGCGACAGGTTTGGGGACAGGGCGAATTTCCTCTCTACTTTTATTTTGTGCAGCTTGCTGATTTTCAGCAGCCCAACGACAACCCGGCCGGGGGAGATGGCTGGGCGAGAATTCGAGAAGCTCAGCGGCAATCGCTGACGATTCCTCACACCGGCATGGCTGTCATCACGGACATTGGAGCCGCCAACGATATCCATCCTCGCAACAAACAGGACGTCGGGCATCGACTGGCGTTGTGGGCGCTGCGGGATGTTGCAAAGAAAGATATCGTGCCCAGCGGTCCACTGTTTAAGTCGATCAAAGTCGAAGGACCAGCCATTCGAGTTTACTTTGAACATACCGCCAGCGGCTTGATCGTTGGGAAACGTAAGAACGGACTTAAACCAACTCCCGAAGTGAAAGGCGGAACGCTGAAGCGATTTGCCATTGCCGGTGAGGACAAACAATGGCATTGGGCCGACGCGAAGATCGACGGAGACACGGTTGTTGTCTCGTCCAAAGAAGTACAGAAGCCTGTTGCTGTTCGGTACGGGTTCACGATGAATCCGGAAGACGCGAATCTCTACAACAAAGAGGGCCTGCCGGCATCGCCATTCCGATCTGACGACTGGTAATCAACAACCGGCCGAACGCTCTGGTCTGGATCGAATCAGACCGGAGCGAATGCCGCAATGACAAAACCGGCCACGATGGCCAGCCAGACGATTCCCAGGGCGTGCCAGAACCACGCGCAGAAGGTGACACCCCAGGAATATTCGTGGTCGTATCGCCCGGCAAGGCCCTGTAGAAAGACGAAGACAACGAAAAGCAACGCGACAATGAGATGGACTCCGTGCATAAGAGCAAACGCGAATGCTCCATCACCGAGCCCTGTTTCTTGTGCGGCTTTCTTCTGGGACAGCAGGCAGGCCAGCCCCTGAGTCTGGAAGATGACAAAGGCGATGCCCACGCCCAGCGACTGCAGCATCCGGCGACGAAACAAACGTTGTCGTTCGCAGCGGATGTGGTAGCTGGCTGTCTGTAGCGACGCGCTGCCCAGGACTAACAGTACGGTGCTGACCGCAAAGGCAGGCGGGAACATGAACTGCGACTGGGGGGGAGCAAATGAACTGGCTCGGATCATTAGCCACGCGCCACCCATCGATACGCTCAACGTTGCCGTTGACACGAAAAAGAAGCACAGCGCAAGGTTGCTCCGACGGTGCAGGAAGCGATTGAGTGTGTTTCCGGACTCGAACGGTGCCATGAAATGAGGTCTCGTATTTCGGAGTGCTCGCGCAGGCAAATCAGTGCGTCTCGCGATTCCGCAGTTGCGTCAGAGAGCGTTGATTTCGGAAGTGTCGGGGATGCCTCCCCGCTCGCTTGCCAGAATCGACGATCGACCTATAAAGTCATCAGTGCGTTGCTTCGCTTACAGGTTCTCCCAGGAGTGCTGCAGCGAGGCATCGCTCTGCCCAAACGAGACTCTATCCATATTCAGAGTGGCTGCGAGCCGTACCTTCCCACACAGTTCCGATTGGCCAGCGATCCCCGGCTCCGAACTACTGTTCTGAGTTGCGATTTTCCCTGAAAAATCGCACTTAGTATGAACATCCCGCCTACATCTCCATCAAGAAGAAGCAGATGAAGAACTTCAGCAACTCATTGGTGACAGTGATACGCGAACTCCTTTGCCACGTTTCCCTGCCGTGTGCGATCCTGGCCAGTGTTGGCCTGGCCGGACAGGTGATGGCGGATGATTTACCACTCGGCCTGAAGCCAGTGCCGATTCCCAAAGACAATCCTCAGACGGCTGAGAAGATTGCACTCGGCAAGCAGCTGTATTTTGACAAACGGCTGTCAAAGGACAACACCGTCTCGTGCGCCAGTTGTCACGCTCCGGAGAAAGGTTTCAGCAACGGTGAGCGTTTCGCGACGGGGGTCGGTGGTGCCAAAGGCGGTCGAAGTGCTCCGAGCGTGATCAACTCAGCGTATTATCGGCAGCAGTTCTGGGATGGCCGAGCGGCTTCCCTTGAAGAACAGGCTTTGGGGCCGATCGCTAACCCGATCGAGATGGCGCTGTCGATCGAAGACGCTGTCGGACGGTTGAACAGGATCGCTGGCTACAAGTCGCAATTTCAGAAAGTGTTCGGGACGGACGCAAACCCTGATGGAATCGCCAAGGCAATCGCTGCTTACGAACGAACCGTTCTGTCAGGGAACGCTCCGTACGATAAGTATAAAGCTGGCGACAAGTCGGCGCTGTCCGAAGCTGCGGAACGTGGACGCAAACTATTCTTCGGGAAAGCCAACTGTGCCGCCTGTCACGCGGGGGCTAACTTCTCGGACAACTCGTACCACAACATTGGTATCGGCATGGACGCGAAGGATCCGGATAAAGGCCGAGTCGTCGTCAGCAAACTTGGGGGCGATACGGGTGCTTTCAAGACTCCGACGCTGCGAGAAATTGCTCGGTCAGCTCCGTACATGCACGACGGAAGTCTGAAGACTCTGGAAGAAGTCGTGGAGCATTACGCCAAAGGCGGCATCGCCAATGAATGGCTCGATGAAGAATTGTTCAAGCTGCGTCTGAATGATCAGGACAAGACTGACCTTGTGACGTTCATTAAAGAGGGCCTTGCAAGCCCTGACTATCCTGATCACAAGGCTCCAAAGCTGCCGGAGTGACCACGACCTGAGGGCTGCTGAATTGAATTTTTCAGGGTGAGCAGTGCTCATCCAGTGAAGACTCTCCTTTAGAAAGAATTCTCCATGCTTAAGAATCGTATTGCCGCTTTTTTCGGCAGCGTCGCGATCGCCGCTGCCTTCAGTGTATCGGCTCAGGCCGCTGGCCCGGAATCAAAAGTTGTGGCTGACGGACTGGATAACCCGTCGGGCGTCGCTGTGCAGCCTGGAACTGGCCACGTCTTCATCGCCAGCCACGCCGGCATTCATCGTCTTGATCCAAAATCGGGCAACCTGACGGCTGAAGTCACCGGCTATCCCGATCCGACTGACGTTTACGGCAAAGGTCCGAAATACGCCATTGGGCCATTGGGGCTCTCGTTCCTCGACCAGAACACCCTGGTAGTTGGTGGTGGAAGTCGTAAAGACGGTGATGAGCTCGTACGTATTTTTACCGTTGGTGACGAGCCGGCCGCGAAGCCGCAAATGGAAAGCAAGGCCTCAAAAACTCTCGGCCCAATTCCCGTCAGCGACCAGACGATCAAGGGCGAAGGGAACTTCTACGGCGTCGTTGCAACTCCGAACGGCATTTACGTCACCTGCAACGGTGACGACACCAAGGGCTGGGTTGCGAAAGCAAACGTCAAGGATGGAAAGATTGGCAAGCTGCAATTAAAGATTGCTACTAAAGAAGCGACGGAAGTTGACGCGCCGGGACCGATCACAACTACGAAGTCTGGTAAGGGCGTTCTGGTTGGTCAGATCGGCGAAGTCAGCGTTGCTGGCGATAGCCTCGTGACCATCTACTCAGGCAGTGGAAAAATGCAGCGGAACCTGCCGACCGGTCTGAACGACATCGCGGGTCTTGCGTGGAGTCCTACTGGCAAGCTTTTCGCCACTGACTTCTCCTGGGTCGATGCAACGGCCGGCGGCCTGTTTTCTGTTTCGCTTGGTAAGAAAGACGCGAAAGAAGCAAAAACAAAGAAGCTGCTGTCGCTCGACAAACCAACGGGCGTTGCTTTCGATGCTGACGGAAACGCTTACGTTGCCGTCTTCGGCACAGCTGCTGAAGGTAGCGACAAGCCAGCCGGTCAGATCCTGAAAGTTTCTGGACTGAAATAGGCCAGCGCTGAAGCGAACACCGACTACAATGCGAAGTACGGGCCCGTTCTGAGAGACTCAGAGCGGGCCCGCTTCGTATTTAAAGCCAATTATTCAGTCACATGAGTCAAACTGGGAACTTTCACGTTTTGAGTGCATCTATACATGCCGACGCTATCCTTTCAGACATTCGCAAGAAGTAATTGCTTTTGCTTGTGATGGTAGACAAGGCGACGTGGGGCATTGAGGATCTTTGTGAATTGCGATTCATCTCGTTGAGGAGACGTCGTTCCGGTTGAACATCGGGAATGATTACGGTGAGATGTGTGTCGAGACTTCGGGAAACCGGCAGTCTGAAATCTGCTTTATTCGGGATATCGAAAATGTTGTCCGTATTTTCGTGGAAGAATACCGGCTCGCTACTTCATCGTTCAGGGCGACGAACTTTGGTTCTGAGCAATCGAGCATCGACAGTTTCAGCCTCAGTATCCAGCACTCCTGAGCAGTTGGAAGACAGAACGCTGTTGACAGTAAACGCTCTGTTTTTTGGTGGTGAGCTTGACGTCTTCGCTTCCGGGAATGACAGCATTACAGTCAGAACGAATCCCGCAAATTCATCGTTCGTACAGGTTCTTGGTAACGGTGTACCGGTTTCATCGGTGCAGTCTGTGTTGGCCAGCCAGCTTTCTCGACTTCTGATTGACGCTGGTTCTGGTGACAACGTTGTCAATCTTTCCGGTGTGAATTCTTCGTTCTTCCCGGTACTCAGCGGTGTTACGGTCGACGGTGGCGATGGCAACGACACAATCATCGGGACCGCCAATCTGAATGACACGCTGCTTGGCGAAGACGGCAACGATTTCATCTCAGGTGGCATCGGCAACAACCGGATTGATGGCGGCGACGGCAACGACCTGATCGATGGAAGTTTCGGTAACGACACGCTTAACGGCGGCAATGGCAACGACAACATTCTCCGAGGCAGCGGCAACGATCGCATCGACGGCGGCGACGGCTTCGATACGCTCTTCGGCGGCGACGGTTCAGACACCATTACCGGTGGCGACGGCGCGGACCTCATCGAAGGAGATGCGACAGGGTTCACGGACACTGGCAACGACTCGCTGAACGGTGGATCGGGTGAAGATACAATTCTTGGCCAGGGCGGCAACGACACTATCAATGGAGCCGCCAACAGCGACATCCTGATCGGTGGCAATGGCAATGATGCCATCATCGGTGGCGGTGATCACGACCTCATGCAGGGCGACGCCGGCAACGACACGTTGACAGGCCAAAGCGGTCGAGACACGCTGGAAGGTGGAGACGGCGACGACAACCTCAACGGCGGCACCAACGATGACGTCTTGCGAGGCGATGATTCCCTTGGGCTGATTTCAGGCAACGACACGCTCAACGGTGGTGCCAATGAAGATTTGATATTCGGCGGCGGCGGCAATGACAACATCATCGGTGGTGGAGGCAACGACACGTTAGAAGGCGAGGCAGGTCAGGACACGATCAACGGACAGTCTGGAACTGACACGATTTACGGTGGCGCCGACAATGACTCGCTGTTGGGTGGCACCGGTAGCGATCTGATTAACGGCGACGATTCGCTCGGGCTTGCGTCGGGCGACGACTTCATTAACGGCGGTGGCGATAACGACACACTTAACGGCGGCAACGGGGCGGACAACATCCTTGGTGGATCGGGGATTGACCATCTGAACGGCGACAGCGGCAACGACACGCTTGATGGCCAGGGAGGCTCTGACATTATTGATGGCGGAGCGGGTGAAGACCTGATCGTCAGAGGCCTGGGCGACGCTTCCGACACCGTTGCTGGTGGATTCGGCGGAGACGTACTTGAACTGCGCGGCGAATCGAGCAACGACATTGTCTCGGTTGGCCAAAGTGGCAGCCAGCTAACCGTCAATGAAGGTGGCGGAACGGTTCTCGTCGGAAACGACATTGAACGAGTCGTCATCAATGGTTCAAACGGTAACGACACGCTGATCGTTGGAAATGTTGATTCAGTCGTGCCAATGGTTCTCGAAGTGAACGGCGAAGCTGGTACCGATACGATTTCGGCCAGTGGAGCGTTGCTTGGCAGCGTCTTCCTGATAATGGACGGCGGCATCGGCGACGACACGATCGCTGGCAGCGAAAGCGGTGAAACGATCCGCGGCGGTGACGGCGACGACATGCTTGACGGTGGAATGGGTGACGACCGAATCGATACTGGGAATGGAAACGACTTTGCAACTGGTGACTCGGGCAACGACACGATCGACGGAGGATTTGGTAACGACACGCTGATTGGTGGCTCAGGTAACGATTCGCTGATCGGAAGTTTCGACAATGACAATCTTGCAGGTGGTGGTGGCAACGACGCACTGCGAGGCGGTTTTGGGAACGACTTCCTGAACGGAAACAGTGGCCATGATACCTTGAACGGTGACGCCGGGAACGACTCGCTACTTGGCGGAGCAGGGCACGACTCCATCTCTGCCGGAACAGGCAACGACCGAATTCGCGGTCATAGCGGACACGACTCGATCAAAGGCGGCGACGGCGACGACAACATCCTTGGTGATTCGGGACATGATGTCATTCGCGGTGGCGACGGCAACGATTTAATCGTTGGCGGAGCGGGTAACGACCTGATCAACGGTGACGACGGCGACGATTCACTGAACGGCAGCGGCGGAGATGATGTCATTCTGATGGGCGACGGTCAGGATGTAGCTCTTGGTGGATCAGGTGCGGACTCGATTCTTGGTGGTGACGGTGATGATACACTTAACGGGCAAGGTGGCACGGACATTCTGGCGGGCAACCAGGGGACGAATTCGTTCGCAGATCCGGCTGAACGCAATGAAAGTCTGACAATCAGCCTGGCAGTTCTTGACGCTCTTAATATTTGAAGCAACCAAAGTGGAACTAGTGGGCTGGTTGCTGTTTGCCGTCGTTTTGTTCTATGCCGGCCCGGCGTTTGTCTTAATGCCTCGTCGAACTCTTCGGCGATTCACTTCAGACATTGATGATCCAGCGTTTTGGCCTGTAGTTTCGGTCATCATTGCGGCCCGCGACGAAGAGCAGCGTATCGGTGAAACTCTGAGTCGACTGCTGGCCTCCGATTATCCGCACCTGGAAGTCATCCTGGCGAACGACCGGTCCGCTGACGGCACCTTGCAGATCGCGGAAGCTATCTCTCAAGATGATCATCGCCTGCGAATAGTCACAATTGATGACGTTCCTGAAGGCTGGCTTGGCAAAACGAACGCAATGACCCAGGCGGCAAAGCTGGCGACTGGAGAGTTCCTTCTCTTCACTGATGGCGATATTCAGTTTTCACCTGACGCGATTCGGCTGGCCATGCGCTACACGCTCGATCGAAAGCTCGATCACTTCTGCCTGTTTCCGTCGATGGAAACTCAAGGCTGGTTCGAGTGTGTGCTGGTTTCGTTCTTTGCGATGCTTTTTTCCTTTGGTACTCAGCCGTGGCTGCGGTCGTTTCGGTTTCCTGGTGCGTACTACGGAATCGGCGCTTTCAACCTGGTTCGTCGTACTGCTTACGATTCAGTTG
>CALGTK010000015.1 GCA_937904325.1 uncultured Planctomyces sp. | reverse complement strand
CCGCGGTGACGGTCAGAGTGATACCATCCGGAATGAACCCGATCTGTGGTGTAAAGCCGACAGAGAAGGCGCCAACTGTTGGCGTCAGACTCAAAACGAATGGTCGGACTGTCTGATCAAAGATGGTCGCTGTGTCGCCATTGAACAGGGTCACTTTTGGAGCAAAAAGGAGGTTCGATCGTTCATCACCCTGAGCAGCCTGGATGAAGAAGAACGTTTCAATGTCACTCAGGATGGCAAGACCAACCTGCAGACCTGCGTTTGGCTGGAAGTTGCCGAAGTCAGGCACACCAATGTCGAACGATCCCTGCTGGAAGGCGATGTCGAGGTCAGAGGTAAAAGCACCAGGTGCCGCCAGACCGATGATGGTTCCGTCTCCGGGGTAGCTGTCCCGTTCAGTGAATTCTCGACCAGGAGGAGGAGTAAAGAACTGCTGCGAACCACCTTGGCCTTGTTGGCCCTGCTGGCCACCCTGACCTTGTTGACCTTGTTGACCTTGTTGAGCTTGCTGACCGCCTCCGGTGACCGTGCCGAATGGTGGAAGCGGCACACCGGGGCCGCCGCCTTGCTGCCCCTGCTGCCCCTGCTGCCCACCACCCTGTCCGCCGCCAGTACTTCCACCGTCAAAACCTGGCCCGCCGACTGAGTCCTGAATATCAAAGTCGAAGTCAACTCCGATTCGTTCGAAGAAGTTGTCACTTACGTTGACCAGGCGAACTTCAATTGTCACCTGCAGGTCCTGAAGACGACGCAGCTGGTCCAGCAGATCAGAGATTTCTCTATGAACTTCCTGTGTCTGGCGAATGACCAGTGACAGGGTTGTTTCGTTTGACCGGATTGTTCCCATCCCGCCAACTTCCATCCATGAGTCCGGTTCAACGACTGAGGTCAGCAGGTCAACCAGCGTGTCAAATTCAAACTGCTGTTGGCCTGACCCGCTCAGCTCAGCATTCATGCCCGAACCACCGCCCATCATGAATGGTGACTGCGACTGTCCGGCGCCGACTTGGAACATTCCGGAATTCTGAACACCGCCGACGGATGGAACGGACATCTGAGAATCTGCGTTGAACAGATTGTTCGTGAAGATGTTGGACGGGTCACGGTTTTTACTCCGCATTCGGACGACGAGGTCAGCCACCGGGTAGGCCGCAGCAACCATCTTACCCTGCTGGCGAAGTTTGCTTGTGATCTTTAGAACTTCGTTTTCAATGCTGTAGCCAAGATTGAGCGGTTCAAGTATCAGGTTGAGAGCACTCTGCACCATGATGTTATCAACATCGATCGTGACTTGAGTGTTCGTCGTTACACCTTCCTCTTCAAGGGCCAGAGCGTCGATGGCGACGTTCGTGCCTGTTGCCGTTCGGACGTATCGGATAATTTCTATAAGCGGTGTGTCTTCGAAGTGAAGCGATATTTTGTTGCTCAGGCTCTCTTCGATCTGCTTCTCTTCGTCGGTACGGCTACGCATGTCGTTGCCGTACTTATCGAGTCTACGCTTGGAGATACTGGCCCAATCATCACTGAAGACCATTGGGTTTTTGTCACCGACTCTGACGATTGCTCCTTGCTCAACATCATCGAGCTGCTCAAAGAAGCTTTTTTCTTTTTCCGCTCTGAGTTTGTCGTTGCTGTCGTTTCTTCGAGCGAACAATGCTTTCAGTTCCATATTGACCGCAACGGGATTTGTCGGGTCAAGTTCTTTGGCCTGTTTGGCGATGACTTGAGCTTCAGCGTAACGCCGCTGTTTGTAGAGTTTGTTGTAGTCTTCTACCAGCGAGGCAAACTCTTGACCGATACGAACTTTCGCTTTGTGTTCGGCATCGACGAGATTCTTGACTTCTTCATTTCGTCGTTGCAGTTCGATGATCGGCGCTCGCTGGGCCATGTAGCTGTCTACCGACGTTCGGCTGCGACGAAGCTGACGGACCATTGGAGCAACCTGATCAGCTTCGAAGCTGGAGTTTTCAAGGTTCGCCATCATGCGGTCCAGAATTTCTATACTTTCATTTGGACGTTTTTCCTTCAGGGTGTCAGCTCGCAACACAGCATTCTGAACTTCAGTTCTCAATCGGTCAAATTTCAATTGTTCCCGTTGAGCGGCTACGTCGATTGGTCGAGTCGTGTTGAAAGATGGTGAACCAGGTGCAACGCTGGATTCTGCACTTGTCAACTGAATCGTCTGCTGACGTTTCGGTGCGAGTTCCCGCAGGTAGTCCTGAAGCTGTTGTGACTTGTAAGGGTCGAGCTTCTGGCCGGACTGCCACGATTCGAGGAATGCTTGATAAGCACCCTCGCGATTGCTTTGTCGGAGTTGGTTGATGCCTTCGTTGTAAAGGGTTTCGGCAGAGACTCCTGATGGATGGATCGTCGTGATGTTGTCATAGGGATCGTTCGTGCCGGCAAACGAGCCAACGGTTGGGCTGAAGTCGGCAGTGGTGGTGTCAAAGGTTTCAGCGGGTGCGTTGTTTGAGGGCTGATGTGTGAGACGTTGAGCGTTTCTGAAGTCAGGCCGTGCGGGGAGGGTTTCTGGTTGAGTCGGCGTGCTGGCAACAGCTTCCGGGTAGTACTCCGATGGCGGAGCGGCGACTGGCTCAGTGGTACCGCCGGTTAGCTCTGTTTGCTGATTGGGGGAGTTCGCTGCGATGTTGACCTGCTGTAACGCCTTGGTTTCAGCAATGTCGACAATCAGCAGTTCTGGTCGGTCGTCGAACGCTCCAAATGTCAGGTCCATGTTGCGAACCTGGTTGGCTTTCAGCATAGCGTCGGTGAAATTTCCGATCGACAAGTCCTTTCGAGCCTGCTTAAGCAATGCCTGAGCTTCCTGACGCTTGCTGGTGACAGGATCGGCGATAGCGGTTGGTCGCGTTGTGGCTGTTCGAGGTGAAGCCAGTTCGGCGACAATTGGCAAACCTGAAGACAATGCCGGTGCTTTCGCAGCAGGATCAGTGCCCTGAGTCGCCGGATCAATTTGTGTGGAGCTTTGAGCGACCGGTCGTGATTGTGGCTGACTTGGTTGTGACGACGAAAGTTGATCAATCGCCGCGTAGACGTCTTCAGGACGATCGGCGAACAATTCGTAAATGACGTCCAGTTCGTCAGCTTTTTGGGCCAACGCCTTGGCTTCGTCCAGACGACCAGCTTTGATTAACTGTTGTGCCTGAGCGAGAAGAACGGTGGCCTGCTGGCGACGAAGGGCGTTCGAATTCGGCTGAACAGATGGACCAGCAGCCTGAGTTACACTTGGCTTTCCATTATTGGTTCCCGATAGAAGTTGCGTTGGTTCGTTAAACGGACTGGCTGCTGATTGTTTAATCGTTGACGGTTCAGCGAACGGTTTCTTTGGAGCAGAGTTCAGGGACGCTGGTCCGGTCACGTCGGTACTGCCTGATGCAACTGCGTTGACAGAGTTGTTCGCGGCAGGTTGAACCTGGTTACGGAATGTGTCCAATGTTTCTTCACTCGTCGAACCGACGGTTGAAGGCCGTGACTTTGAACCGACGCCGCCTGTCTCGGCGATGTTTGGTCGTAACGACGAAAGTCGATCAATCGTTGCGTAGACGTCTTCAGGAATATCGGCGAACAACTCGTAAATAACGTCCAGTTCGTCTGCCTGTTGGGCTAATGCCTTAGCTTCGTCAAAGCGACCAGTTTTGATTAACTGTCGTGCCTGATCGAGAAGAGTTGCGGCCTGCTGACTACGTACGGCGTTCGCACTCAACTGAACAGATGGATTGACAGCCGGAGTTTCGCTTGGCCGCTGATTGCTGATGCCCGATAGAAGTTGGGTGGGCTCGCCAAACGGATTGTCTGCTGGTTGTTGAACTGTTTGGGACTGCATTGGAGCTGTTGCCGGTGAAGGCGATGACTCTGGAAGGAATGGCGAGTCTTCATTGTTGTTACCAGTCGTCTGAGTATTGTTGCTCGAGATCAGCTCGGCCGGCTCTGCGAATGGGTTTGATGGCTGTTGTTTTGTCGATGGTGTTGAAGGTACGAATTGTTTCTGAAGACGTTCGATATCCGCCAAGACGACGTCAGGACGTTCGTCGAACAGCGAGTACGCTGCATTCAGACCGCGAGCTTGTTGGACAAGCTGTTTCGCTTCAGCGAATTCACTCAGCTGCATTTTTCTTCTGGCTGAAGTCAATAGCTTCTGTGCACGAGCTCGTTTGTCGTGCTGTGCGGCCAAGGTCGCGGTGTCTGGTCCGGCTGGTGCCTGGAACGGATTGATTTCCGGCAGCGTTTCAGGTTTTGCTGGAGCGGGCTGATTGGCGTCAGTCAGTGTCATTGTGCCGGACAGCCGGTCGATGTCCCGCAGGACCATCTGTGGCTGATCGTCGAACAGGTCGAACTTCGTATTCAGATTCTTCGCCCTGATTGCGGCGGCGCGGGCTTCATCAAAGCGGCCGTCTCGCATCAGCTGACGACTTTCAGCGATGAGTTGCTTCGAAAGTTCTTTGTCTGAGATATTGGTGGTTTGAAGTGTTGCTGGTGTTGGGTCTGGCCGGTCAACGATTTCAACGACTTTGTTTACTGGTTCAGTGACGTCTAATGGAGCGGAGAAAGGATTGCTCGAAGGTCTCAGCGGGTCGTTGCCTTCTGATTCAACCAGAGTTTCTGTCTGTCGCGGAGACTGCTGCTGTAGACGGCGGATGTTGGCGAGAACCTGCTCCGGTGTCTCGTCAAACAGGTTCCAGACAGTGTCGACCTGACTGGCGAGCATCGCCTTCCTGTAAGCTGAATCCAGACGATTTGCATGCAGATCGTCTTTGGCGGCATTCAGTAGACTGTCTGCATACTGTTTCTCATCGCCAGCAGACTGCAACGCCAGTTTACGTTGCGGGTTCGGCTGGGTTTTTACAATTGGAGTGGCAACTTCAGGATGTGCGAATGGGTTCGTTGGAAGTTCAGTGATCGGATTCGTTGCTGTGGACTGAGTCTTTGGAGCTGAGTCCAGGAACGCCGGTCCGGTCACGTCGGCGCTGCCTGACGCAACTGCTCCAGCAGGATTGTTCGCGGCAGATTGAACGCGGTTGAGGAATGCGTCCGGTGTTTCTTCACCCGGCTGAAACTTAACGTCGTCAGCAAGCAGGCGAGCGACTGTTGCCTGCCGGATGGCTCCGTCGCGATCACCTTTTTGCCAGGCGGCACGTGCTCGAGCCATGTACTGATCGACTCGTTTACGAAGCGGGCTTGCTTCACTCGCCGACCCGAAGGTTGAAGGCCGTGGCCTTGAATCGACGAAGTCCGTCTGGGTGATGTCAGGTTGTGATGCTGTGCTCGCCGAACCGGATGCTCGTGTCACGAGTTCGCTGGAAGACTTCGACTGCGGCGGAGCTACAGGCTGCTGGCCGGCAACGCTCGCCGGATTGAGCTGCTGTGGCGGAGTCGTCCGTCCTCGTTGAAGCTGCGAGAGCAACTGAGTTGGATTAAGTTCTGTCGCGGCCCACTGGACTGGAAAGCGACTGGCCTGCAGAGCTAGACGCTTCGCGGAGGCGCCGTTGCCTCGGCTAGCTTCGCTCTGTGCCTGTTGCATCAGGCGGCGTGCCGTTTTCTGGTAAGCGTTCGAGGAACTGGAAGCCGTGCGCCTGGTTTGAGCGGTCAACGACCTGCCGGTGACATTGTGTAACTGCCACCACACAGTGCCTGTGACGGCTGCGGCAATTAAGAGTCCGGTAAGCTTACGCAAGGTAAGATCCTCCTGGGACCGATCGGCGAGAAATGACTCGGATTAGGGGTGCCTGGCCGGGACCGTTTTTGAAAGCAGGTTGAGAACCTGTAACAACGAACTGAACTGGCAGGATAAGTGCGAGCAAATCTTTGTGAGGTAGACACTCAAAGCGGGAAGCACGAGTGGCCGAAAGATTTGGGAACGCACGATGAAAGGCGTGATGTTTGAAGGGTGGGAGACTCTGAGAACTGCCTGGGAGAAGAGTAAATTGAGATGTGATTTCTTACTCAAAGACGCACAGAATGGCGTCGATCCCTAGTGGTAGAGCCAAGGTCAGAGCGATTGATATCCGATTCACGAAAAACGGGTCAACACCGGTCTTGAAAGTTTTTCATGTAACTGGTTGAAGAATTTCCAAAGTTAGCTGCCGGACAAGTTAAAGAGCTGTTTTGCTGGCTCGAGGATAGTATTGCGGAGTTGTGACACTTCGCTTGTCGGCAGGGTGCAGGACGCGTCATGCCTAACTTTAGCGGCAGGAACCAGCCTTTATGAGCTGCAAAGGCAGAAGAGATAAGCCGCAGAGGGCACAGCGTTACCAATGGGCACAATATCTCTGTGGCAAAAATTCTAAGTGTAAAACACGTGGGATTTTCGATGCCGAATTGTGACTCACGACTGCACGATTTCCAGATTGACTTGTTTCCAGCCGCGGAAGCCGCCATCCATGGAAATGACGTTCGTGTAGCCCATTTTCTGAAGGTTATCGGCGGCCAGTGCGGATCGATATCCACCTCCGCAATAAAGGACGATTTTTTCGGCATGGTCGGGGATTTTATCTTCGACGTCGCGCTCGATGATCCCTTTGCCTAGGTGCTCAGCGCCGGGAAGATGGCCGTGGTTCCACTCGCTTTCTTCACGCACGTCGACGAGCCGAAATGCTTCGTCGGCGGTCAGCCAGGCTTCAACGTCTGCGACCGTGCATTCGGTGACGCGTGAGCGAGCGTCGTTGACGATTGCCAGGAATCCGAGAGTGTGTTTCGCCATCAGTTTTGCTCCGCAATGGGGGGGGCCAGGGCGGCGAGTTCTGAAAGATGTTCAACGACAAGGTCCGGTTGGTGGTCGCCTGGATTTTCCGGGAAATCTTCGTACGGGATGTACTGCCGAATCCACGCGGCTTTCATGCCGAAACGCTTTGCGCCTTGAATGTCTCCCAGCCAGTTGTCGCCCACGTAAAGTGTCGCTTCGCGGCGAACATCCATGGACGACACGGCTAGATCAAACAGCTTCGGATGCGGCTTCACATGACCTACATCAGCGGAAACAACGACCGTCTCGAACCAGCGGTCGAGATTATGCTCAGCAAGGCTGTGATTGATTGATCGGCTGCACGGATAATTTGAAATGAGACCCAGTCGAAATCGAGTGCTGAGGCGTTCGAGGAGTTGTTGAACGGTTGGATCAATGTCAATCGAAGAGACCATTACGTTGAAGCGGACTTCGAGCAGTTCAGCGACCTGGTTATCGCTGGCTTCGGTGTGAAACAACGATTGGATGAGGCTTCGCGTAGTGCCTGCGAGGTCATTTTCTTTAAACTCGCCCTGGTACGGTGATCGTCTTTCGTGATGCTGAATTTTCTGCAGTTGATCGAAATCGTGAGGTCCAAACATTCCATGCAAAGCGTCGCTCAGAGCTCGGTCGCAGGCATTGACCTGACTCGGTCCAAACTCAATCAAGGTGTTTCCGTAATCGAACATGATCGCGTCAAGTTGCGGGGCGAGCGTCTGCATTTTTGTGTTTATCCGCCAGTTTTCAGGGTGAGCGATGTCGACCAGAATCAGACAATTCAGTCCGTTGTTGAGTAACTGGTGGGCCGTGCATACCCCGTGAAATTATTGCCTCTCAAAACTGTTGCCTCTCAAAACTGTTGTTCGGCGAGTTCGATGGCTCGTAACAGGCCCTTGGCTTTATTGAGTGTTTCGTGGTATTCGGACTCTGGGATGCTGTCTGCTACGATGCCAGCGCCGGCCTGGACGTAGACCGTCTGGTCCTGCATGACGAGCGTTCTTAGCGCGATGCACGTATCCATGTTTCCAGTGAAATCAATGTAGCCTACAGCGCCGGCGTAGGGGCCGCGGCGGTGTCGTTCCTGTTCGTCGATGATCTGCATTGCTCGCACTTTCGGAGCGCCGGACACTGTGCCGGCGGGAAGACCTGCCCGCAGTGAATCGAGTGCAGAGAGACCGTCTCGGAGCTGACCGTAAACGTTCGACGTGATGTGCATGACGTGGCTGTATCGCTCGACGACCATTACATCGTTGAGCGTTACCGAGCCATACTTTGCAATACGACCGACGTCGTTTCGTGCGAGGTCGACGAGCATGACGTGTTCGGCCCGTTCTTTTTCGTCGGCTAGTAATTCGTCGGCGAGTGCTTGATCCTCGGCCGGTGTTGCTCCGCGTTTGCGAGTGCCGGCGAGCGGTCGAATGGTGATCTCACCATCTTCTGCTCGAACCATGATTTCAGGGGATGCGCCGACCAGGTGCATTCCTGAAGTCTTCAACAGGAACATGAACGGGCTGGGGTTTACAACCCGCAACGCGCGGTAAATGCTCAACGGTTTTGAAGTGGTATCCAGCTTTAACCGCTGGCTGATGACGACCTGGAAAATATCGCCAGCCTTAATGTACTCCTTGCAGTTTTCGACGGCCTGTTCGAACTCCTTCTGCTCGAAGTTTGATTGGTATTCCAGCGTTGGTTCGCCGCCGATTGAAACATCAGCTGGCTGGATATCTGATGTTGCCTCCTGGAGTTGCTGACAAAGTTCGTCGACTCGTGCGGCCGCGCGATCGTATTCGTTTTGCAGATCTTTGCTGTTGGCGTCGGCGTGGCAGACGACCAGAATCGTTTTGCGGATGTGGTCAAAAATGATCATTCGATCGAAAAATGCGAACGCCATGTCCGGCACTTTGCGGTCATCTTCCGGAGCGTTGGGCAGATGTTCGGCATAGCGGATAACGTCGTAGCCCGCGTAGCCAACTGCTCCACCGCAGAAACGCGGTAGTTCTGCCAGATGAACGGCTCGGTAACGTTCCAGGAGTTTTTCAAGTTCCTTTAGTGGATCATCTGCGAAGTACTCGCGGGGCGTGTCTCCCTCGGTGACGATAACCGAATTGGCGAACGCTTCGATCTTCATGAACGGGTTATCGCCCAGGAAGCTGAACCGTCCGACTTTCTCGCCACCGACAACGCTCTCAAACAGGAATGCACTGTCGCCTTTGAGTTTTGAGTACGCCTGGACTGGCGTCAGAGTGTCGCTGGTAAGCTGGCGGTAGACGGGCACCATATCGACATCGTTGGCGAGCTTACGAAAGGTTTCGAATTCGGGCAGATGTTTCATGAGGGTTGCAGTTGAGTGATGGATCGAAAATATCGCTGTGCGTGGATGCTGATCTTCAAACCGTGTCGAAAGTTACGTCATTACAGTCGGTCTGACCGTTCCTTGACAGCCCCTGGGGCGGCAATAGAATTGCCCCGCTTTCCGATTGGGATTGCAGATAAAACAGTTAATGTAAAAACTCGTGGCAGTGTTTACGGATTGAACTGGCTCAGCAGTTGATTTGCCAGTCACCTGATGACAAAACAAACCATGGATTCGGTTGCAACTGGCGGGCTCGGCTGAAATCGCCGTTCGTCGATAGTTTTTAGCCGTTATCGTCAATCGTCAGCGGTTGAAACGCGTGAGACCTTTCGCATGAAGAAATGTCGTCGGTGTTCGAAATCCGCCACGCTCCACATCACGGAGCTTCGGCAGGGGGAAGCTACGGAAATTCATCTTTGTGAGACCTGCGCCAAGGATTACCTCAGTCAGGCTGAGGAAGTTTCGGCTCCGGACTTCGACGTTCAGTTCGATCAGCTCGAAGAAGGCGAACATCCGGAAGTTTCCGGCATCGACGATCGCACCTGCCCGAACTGCGGAATCACGTTTCGCGAGTTCCGCACTCAAGGGAGACTTGGCTGTCCTCATGACTACGTCGAATTCGAGTCCGATCTGATTCCCTTGATCGAGAATATTCACGGCGAGACTCAGCATTGCGGCAAGTTGCCGAAACGAGCTCCGGATTCCAGCCGGCGACAGCATCAACTGATTCGGTTGCGGAGCGAGTTGAAAGTCGCAGTTGAAGAGGAAAACTACGAATCAGCGGCAAGGCTTCGCGACGAGATTCACCAAGTCGAGTCAAAATTGCAGGGCAATGACAGCTCGGAAGAATAACGCTGCCCAGCAGCAGCAAAGCGATTAGAAATCAGCGAGAACGCGACGGGAGATAAAAGGTGGATCTGGACAGTCTCACGCAAAGTAATAGCGAATGGTTGCGTGGCACTGGCCCGGAGTCTGACGTTGTTGTGTCGACCAGAATTCGATTGGCTCGCAACCTTGCACAGTTTCCATTCAATACTCGTGCTGATGAAGCGGCTCGAGGGCAGGTCGCCGATCAGGTGCGAGAATGCCTGGGAGAACTTCCTGTACCCAAAGTTTTGAACTTTGTAGACGTTCCATCACTGGATGAAATTTCGCAGCAGTTTCTCGTTGAACGGCAGTTGATCAGCCGTGAACTTGCCGAAGGTGACGGACCGCGAGGCGTCGCATTTTCATCGGCAGAAGACGTCAGCATTATGGTCAATGAAGAGGACCATCTCAGGCTGCAGGTCTTACGAAGCGGCTTGGCGCTTGATGAGTGTTGGGAAGAAATCAACCGACTGGACGACGCTCTGGAAGAGGAGCTGACGTTCGCATTTCACGAAAAGTATGGTTATCTCACGGCGTGTCCGACCAACGTTGGCACAGGGATCCGAGTCAGCGTGATGCTACATCTGCCGGCCCTGGTGCAGACTCGCGAAATCCAGAAAGTGTTTCATAGTCTGCAGAAAATCAACCTGGCCGTGCGAGGATTGTACGGCGAAGGAAGCCAGGCTCTCGGTGATTTCTACCAGATCTCTAATCAGTACACGCTTGGTCTGAGCGAGACTCAGGTGATTGACAAAGTTCGCAGCGTGATTCCAAGGCTGCTTGATTATGAGCGTCGCGCACGGACGGCGATGCTTAAAGAGAAGAAAGAGCAGCTTCACGACCACATTGCTCGCGCGTCGGGCATCCTGCGGAGTGCCCAGACCATTAGCTCCGAAGAGACAATGCATCTGTTGTCGAGCGTGCGTTTGGGAGTAAATCTCGGGCTGATCGATGACGTCGAAATCTCGACGCTCAACGAGCTGTTCATTATGACTCAACCGGCTCATCTTCAAAAGCTGAAGAGGACCGAGTTGGACTCGGCGGATCGCAACAAAGCTCGCGCCGCGTTGATTCGAAATCGTCTGACCGGTGATTTGCGCGACTGACCGATAACTAACCTGCCATTACCGATACATCGATCGTTGCACGTTTTGTGGACTATGCTGCCACATTTGAGGCGTGCCTGCCGTTTGGTAAGTGCCAGTTGGGGATCGGCAGGCTCCAGTTTGCTCGATGTCCGAATTCGGAATCGGCGGCACGCCATCCATTGTTCTCCAAGCTGGAGGCGGCAACACGATTACCTCTTTTGGCTGGGCAGGTTGACGATTGATGTAGCCAGATGTCGGTAGATTGGTTGCCTGCCGCTGTTGCAGTATCGAGTGAATCTGGTTGACCTCGACTTCGAGAGCTTGCGTTCTCTGTGTCAGATTTGTTGTCGTTGAACCCGCGATTGGTAGAGTGGTCTGCGGTGCGACTGCGTGCAATTGCCAGGACTGTGGCTGAGGCACGGCTGCTTCCGCTTGACGTGGATGTGGTAGTGTCAGGAACGGTGTGGCCTGAGTGGCTCGTGTGAGCGATTCCTGGCAGCAACCACTTGTCGGAGTTGTGCAGCGTCCTTCCGGTCTGCTTCGAGCTGGCTGTCTGCACGCCGTTCCAGGTTCGCAGGACGGTCGGTTATTGCATCGTCGATCTGAGACGCAATTTGCCAGGCGGTCTGAGAGCTTCAGTACCGGAACTCGAACTTCCTTCCAGCCGATGGTTGGCTTCTTGCAGCTGAAGTTCAGTGGAGTCTGGCAGATATTCCGGCACTTTGATTGAACTTCACGGCACGCGTTTGACAGATCACAAGGTCGTTGACGCGTCGTTTGTTCGCGGCAGTTACCGGCGTCTCGAACCTTGCAGCTCGTAAGCGGCGACATTGAATGAATCGATTGCGTGCATTTCTGAGCGTGCTGGCAGCCGGCAAGCATCGCAACAGAGGTGAGCAGGATAAATGTTCGCATGAGTTTGCTCCCGGTGTGCCGGGTTTGTGCCTGTGAATACTGACCAGCGAGGCATTTCAGGAACTTTGAAACTGCGTGATCAGCGCCTTCCAAACGGATGCCTGTGTGTCGTATCGGACGTGGCGGATGCTGCAGTGAGCAATCTTGACGAACTCCATAATCCAGTAACAGGCGTCAAAATCGGCGGAACCGGTTTGAGGCATCGGCGGAGGCATTTTACTGCCCCGCTAAACCGCACTGCGTGAGACGGTCGGCCCTCGATCAGCAATGGCCTGGTCGATGGCTCTGACCGCGTCTTGTGAAAGTTGCCACGAGAGGGTTGCGGCAGTTTCGACGATCTGTTCAGGACGTTTGGCACCACATAGTGCGGCCGTGATTCCCGAACGCTGGATAGTCCAGTTAATGACCAAATCCGGAACAGAGTGTCCGGTGTCAGTCGCGATTTCTCGCAGACGGTCAATGAAGTCGTGATTCCGTTCCCATTCTTCGCCTTGAAACATTGGGTACTTCTGTCTGCCATCTTTCGGATGAAACTGGTGATCACGCGACAGTTTTCCGGCCAGCAGTCCCTTCATGAGCGGCCAGTAAACCATTGCTGAAACCGAATTCTCGATGCACCACGGAATTTGCGAATCCTCGATTTCACGTTGCAGCATGTTGTAATGCGGCTGGTAAGCTGAGAGTGGGCAAACAGCGTTAAATTCAGTTAGTTCAGCGACGGAAGCATTGGACAGGCCTGCTGAAAGCACCTTGCCAGCTTGCATCAGTTCACGAATTGCGCCGGCAGATTCAGCAATTGGAACCTGTGGGTCAGGGGCGTGCAGGTAGTAAAGTTCGACTCGATCCGTTCCAAGTCGAAGTAAGCTTTCATCACACTCGGCAATGATTCTTTTGGGGGTGGCGTCGCTGATGCTAGCTTTGTTTTTCCAGTGCAATCCGCACTTTGTCGCGATGACAATTTCGTCGCGCACGTCGTGCAGCACGTCGCCGATCATCTTTTCGCTCTCGCCGTCGTACCCGTACATGTAGGCGGTATCGAAGAAGTTGATCCCAGCGTGCCAGGCCGCACGGATCGTGGCTTCGCTCCGCTCTCGCGTGACGTCAACGCTGGTGATTCCAGTCACCGGCCAGCAGCCCATCGCGACGGGCGTGATTTCGATGTTCGTTTTTCCCAGACATCGGTGAGGTTGCATGGGTTTATTGTTCTTGTACGAGGCTTCACGGGTCAGGTTAAGAAATGAGATTCTGACAGTCGCGGTGATCAGTTCAACCGGTCTGCTCATGGTGATCGTTCGGTCACTCGTTATGGACCCCTGTGGGCGATTCAGGATGGTGCCTGTTTAAAGTGTGATGACTGCATCGGTCGTAGTTTCGATCCGAATGAAACCAGGACAATCTGCTTGAATATTTATTGAGAATGTGAAGTTTCAGACGCATACTCGCGCGGTTCTCTTCGTCAAAACTGAAATCACATTTTCGGATTCAACAAATAGAGGAACTTTCGATGCGACAACTTACAAGTGGGATCCTTACGTTGGCTGCTGCGGTTGCGGCTTTGAGTTCGCTGGACGCAGTGGCTGGCGATTGTGCTGTTCCAGTTACGACGTGCAACACATGTCAGCCGAAGATGACCGCTCGGCCTGCGATCTGTAGCCGACGAGCACCGTGCAATGCGTTGCGTGCACCAATTATTAAGCCAGTCTGTCCGATAAAAGTTTCCGTGACGTGCTGCCCCCAGCGATGTCCAAATACTTGTGGAACTGTGAAACTCGCCGCGCCGGAGCCGAAGGTAACGTGCTGCTCGCCAAAACCGGCGACGTGTGCGGCCCCACGTGCTGTGGAAGTGTTGCCAGTTCCGTCCGGTAAAGTGAAGGGTGTACCCGTGCCACCAGCTGAAGTTGCTCCGGTTCCACCGAAGGACGCTGCCTGAGTTTTACTGGATGCTGGCGGCTTGAATTTTAAATCGCCGATTATTCTGAGAGGCAGAATGCAGAGCAAAGGAAGACTGTCTTCACACTCTGCGGGGCCTCGACGCACAATGCGAGTTTTTCAATTGTGCAATAGGCTTAGCTGATGACTTCGTGCTGGATAGTGAGTTGTCTAAGTCGTTCAGGATTTGGATCAGGAATCGCATCAAAGGCCCGGACAGAAGGGATGCCGTCAGCTCCCGAGAGGAGCTCGAGAGGTTCTTCGGCAAGGTCTTCTGTGTAGAACCTTGAACTTGGAAAGATGTCGGCTGGGTAGGTGAAGTTGTCGAGCATTGCCAGCGCCGTGCAGATGCCAGCGCCCGTCGAACTTTCCAGCATGCCTCCGACCCAACACGGGATTCTGGCGTGCTGGCAAACGTCGTGAATTGCCTTTGCCACTGTTAATCCGCCAACTCGCCCTGGTTTTACGTTGACGTACTGACAACTCTTGAGAGAAATCGCCTGTTCGGTCTGCCGTGCGGTAACGATACTCTCGTCGAGGCAGATGGGAGTTTCGATCTGGCGTTGAAGTTCGGCGTGGTCGATCAAATCGGTGTGCTGCAGCGGCTGTTCGATCATCGCCAGGTTGAACCGGTCGATCTGCCGAAACAGCTCTGCGTCCGATATTCGGTAGCCGCTGTTGCAGTCTATGTGGAACGTGTGGTCTGGATGCTGGATTCGCACAGCCTCGAGCATTGGGATGTCCCAGCCGGGACGGAATTTCAATTTGATGCGAGGAAACCGGGAGTCAACGGCGGGGCCGATGGCGGCAAGCAGGTCGTCCACTTCGTCCATGACTCCAAAGTCAGCTCCGACGACAACTTCGTTGCGAGTTGCCCCCAGCAATTCGTGGAGCGGTTTATTTTGAAGACGGGCTTCGAGGCTCCACCACGCGGTATCGAGCACGGCTTTGGCGAACGGGTTACCTTTAAACAGAGAAAGGTCTGATTGAAGGTCCTGCCCGCTTTCTATCTGTTTTCCGAGAATCGTCGGAGCCAGCCAGTCTCGATTCACTCCAAAAATGCCATCGGCACACTCTGGGCTGTAACACGGAGCGGCAAATGGAGCACTTTCTCCCCACGCATCGACGCTGCCGCTCGTCATTCGGCATAGAACTGAATGAATCGCCGTGTCTTCGCCGTAAGCTGTTCGCCACGGATAGATAAGGGGCATCGCGACGTGAAACAGTTCAATTCGGTCGATCTTCATACGGTATGCTCCTGAAGTTGCTGGTCGTATATTGCAGGAAAGCGAGGTGTGAGGCCTGTCAGTTCTGCGAAATCTGACGCAAAGTCGCGGAGACGCCAAGGATCGCCAGGAAATGTATTTTTGAAAGAGCTACGAATTGACACCGAATTTCTCAGATGAGATTGAATGATTCCCTAAGACTTTGATGTGAATTCGTGCTTCACTCTTTCTCGAAGTCGGCCTCTGACCGCGAATCCAGCCGCAAGGCTCCAGTGACGTCGCATTTAGTCAGGATGTGCGACCGGGGTTAACGATCCGTGTTGACGTAATTGTACTGCCAGTCGTACCTTCTGGTGGATTTATTGCCTTACGTCTGCTGGTGAGATTGTCGCCTCAACGGGTGAGGCTGCTTAAGTACCTGGCGAATGGAATCGCTATGAATATTTTCTTCTCAGTGGGTGAGCCGAGCGGCGATCAACACGCTGCGCATCTCATGCAGGAACTCAAAGCTCGCAGGCCTGATCTGCGGTTTTGTGGTTTCGGCGGTCCTCAGATGGAGCAGGCCGGACTGGATTCGTTATTTCGATTGACGAATCTGGCAGTGATGGGCTTTTTCAAAGTCATCCCGCTGCTGTTTAAGTTCTACCGGATCGTCAAGCAGGCCGAACGCTACTTCGATGATCACAAGCCGGACGCAGTGATCCTTGTCGATTTTCCAGGCTTCAACTGGTGGATCGCTCGCAAGGCAAAGGCTCGCGGAATTCCCGTGTTTTATTTCCTGCCACCTCAGTTGTGGGCTTGGGGATCCTGGAGAGTTGAACGGGTTCGGAAATTCGTTGACCACGTCATCACAGCGTTGCCATTCGAACGAGACTGGTACGAGAAACGAGGCATTAGAGTTGACTATGTCGGGCATCCCTTCTTTGACGAGATTGGTAATCACGTTCTGGACGATCGTTTCGTTTCTTTGTGGAGAAATCGCCGTTCGCACACGATTGCCGTCTTGCCGGGGTCTCGGAGTCAGGAAGTCAGTCGCTGCTGGCCGCTCATGATTCAGGTTCTAAAGAAGTTGCATGCTCGGCATCCACAAGCGACGTTTATAGTGGCGTGCTATCGAGATTCGCATCGTCGCAGGTGTTTGCAGCAGTTGCTGATTGAGGCTCCGACGATTCCCGTGCAGTTTTTTGTTGGGAAGACTCCAGAGATAATCGAAGCGGCCGACTGCGCATTGATGGTGTCGGGTTCGGTCAGCTTGGAGTTGATGGCTCGGAAAACTCCGGCCGTCGTCCTTTATCGCGTGAGTCGAGTGACCGGTATCCTGGGCGATCTTTTCCTGCAGTGTCCGTTTATCACGCTTCCCAATCTGATCGCTGGCCGGGAAGTCATGCCCGAGTTTCTGTCTGTCGGAAATCCAGGCAATGTCATCACCAGCATCACCGACGTCCTCGATCGTTGGATTCGTCTACCGGAAGAACGCCAACGTGCGACAAATGACCTGCTCGATGCCAGCGAAGGTTTTATCGATGGCGGTGCGATCCAGAAATGTGCCGGCATCATTCTGGAGAAGTTGCCGATGACCGCGTCGTCTGCTGCTGGGGATACATCCGCAAAAGCTGCTTAGGATTGAGTCCGCACTATCTGTCCACGGTTGCTTCGCACTCCATGTGGAAAATTTTGGCAGGCTAACACGACGGCGTCGCGTGATACTGATTAACGGAGCTTGTTCAGAAGAGCTACGTTCCTGTCAGGCCTGACGATTCCGCCCAACGTGTTCAAGCTTCGTCCCTGTCGGTTCGGTTGTATCGATTATGACGCCCTGTCGCTTTTGGCTGACCCGGTAAATCGAGGGTTTCGCCATGCTGGTCCTGACGTGTCGCCGTTGCGCGGGATAATTGGATGAGGAATCTGTGCAGTTTGTGTGTTTGATTGGTCTTTCGATCGGATCGTGACATAGGTTTGGCACAGACTTCCGGCTGCTCTTGTTTGTCGCCGGAGTCCTTTTTGACCAATCCGTCGAAGTTTCACCGTTTAGGGATACCAGTTTTAAGTCCAGTTCATGAGGAGCGGGCCTGTTATGCATTGAGGCGGTTTTGCGGCATCGTTCCGCAGGAACTTATCGGAGCAGCGAGCCAAGTATGTTACCAGAACTCACTTTCGGCCTAGTCGTCTTTCTGATCGGCGTTGGTGCTTACACCGTTACCGCCGCGATCTCTGACATTCGTATTAAGAAAATTCCGAACAAGCTGACGCTTCCGTTCTTCGGAGCCGGAATCGTTTACCAGTTCGTCTTCCACGGACTGGCGGGACTCGGCGAAGGATTCTTCGGCTTTGCGGTCGGGTTCGGGCTTCTGTTTCTGCTCTGGGTGATCGGGAGCGGTGGCGGCGGCGACGTGAAGCTGATGGGCGGACTGTCGATGTGGCTCGGATGGAAGCTGACCATCATGGTGCTGATCGGCAGCGTCGCGTTTGCGGCTGTCGGCACATTCGGCGTCATCGTTTACAGCATGTTTTCACGCGGAGTCTATGACACAAAAGACAAATTCCTGGCAACGGGGAAGTTGAAGAAGGGTGAGAAGCCCAAGAAGGAAACAATGACGCAGCGACAGCATCGTCGCCCGATGGGGTACGCCGTACCAGTTGCACTGGCAACCTGGGTGGTCGTCGTCTGGCAGTTGCCAGAGTTTCCGTGGATTGGCAAGCAGGTTCTGGCGTCGCTGTTCTAAGCCGTGTTCGTGTTTCGAAATGCGGCTACGAGGTAATCAAGAAGAAGTGAAGAGGCAGGTCGAGTGATGAAACGGGTTGATTCAGCGAAAACTGTTTATGAGCAGCGGCGGACTAAGAAACGCTCTGGAATGCTCAGCGCTGAGTTGGTCATGGTATTGCCGATTCTGTTTATCGTTCTTTTCGGACTCTTCGAATTCGCTTTGCTGTTCACCGCTCGTGGGGAACTATCTGAAGCGTCTCGGGTGGCTGCTCGCAAAGCGACGATACCCGGCGTGACGCACGACACGGTGGAGCAGGAAATCCGCAAGGTTCTCTCGCCGAGGCTTCAGCGAACGATGGAAGTTTCAATTGATCAAGGCCAGCGGTCTGGCGACGTCGTCACCGTGGCCATTGCCTGTGACATGAATAGTGCGTCTCCTGATCTTCTCTGGCCAATCGGGTACAGCCTGAAGAATCGGAAGATTTACGAAGTGACAAAGATGATCAGGGAGTAAAAGTCGGCTTTCGGGCGACGTGTTTTAATACTTACTCCATATTGCAGTCGTTGATTGACTAAAGTGGAAACGCTCCGGTTGTCATCGAAGGACCGAATATCCAAAGCGTCCTGCGGGTTGAGACTCGGAGCGTTTCGGGTTTCTGCTTGCACAAGTTTGAAGTAATGCGTCTGGCAGGTTTGTTGTTGACCGGGTGGGCTGGTCGATCGATACCGCCGGAAGCGATCGCGAATCTTTCAGAGGAGCAGACCAGTGAAGAATCTCACTCCTGCAAAACTCATCGTGATGATGATGGTAGCCATGGGGCTGCTCGTAGCTCTTTACGTTGGTAAGACGCTGTTTGCTGCAAAAGAGCCACCACCACGCCAGATTGGTACTCGGGTTGTTCCGATGCTTGTGGGAGATGTCGAGGCTGGTACCGTGCTGACTGAGTACCATCTCGGGCAAGGACCGTGGCCATCCAACGAAATCAGGGGCGATGTCCTGCTTTCGCCGACTGCGATCATCGGTCGCGTCGTTCGTAAGCCGATGAAGGCGGCTGAGCCGATTCACGGAACCCATTTGTTTCCGATGAACGAGTTGCCGCCGCTGACGGTTAGTGATGGGTACCGGGCGATGACGATTCATCTCACCGATGCTGCATCTGTGATGAATGGTCTGCTGCGGCCAGGAGATCATGTCGACATCGAATTCACGCCGCAGACGAATGTGACGTCCGATCCTCGATACCAGGAAATCGGTGGTCTTTCGATTGTGCTGTTCAAGGGGGTCAGGATTCTGGCTATCAATCGATCGTTCGTGCAATCTAATCTTGAGTCCAGTGGTAACAATGTAACGCTTGAAGTTGCTCAGGAAAATGTTGCTGTGTTGCGGTTGGCCGATGAGAATGGTGACCTGTACCTCTCTTACACACCTGACGCGAGCGGCTCGATGACCGTCGCGGTTGCGAATCCTGATCGGCCGACGCTGGAAGAACTGCTGCAGTTGCCTCCTGTTCCGGAGAAGCCTGTTCCACCTGCTCCAGATGTATTCCGTTCGCGAATCTATAACGGATCGAGCCGAGGCTACACCCAGACGTTCGTTAATGGTGTGCCGACGGGAAGTAATGGCAATGGCAACACTGGATACGGCAACAATGGAAACCTGAACAACGGCCAGGTTGGCTACAGCGGCGCTTACCAGGGACAAATCAACGGAAGAATTCGTTATGGCGGAGACCCGAACGGAGCCAACGGTGCAGTGAGTCCTGGTGCGGCTTCGGGGTTTGTGCCGAATGGTGGCGCAGGCCCTTACAACGGCGGTGCCGTTTATGGTCCCCAAACCGGGACTGGAACATCCAGCGATCCGGCTGGTGGGCAATCGAATTCGCCAAATCCCAGATACACGGGGATTGCTAACAGAACCACCATTGCTCGGTGAGTTCTGCGGAAAAATCAACGAGTGTGAAGCGGCCCAATCATTGATCTGGCCGCTTTTTTTTTTGCGTACGGATTGGTCTTAAATCGCTTGTACCCGGGTAGATTGGTTTTCGGATGTTGCTCGTGAATTTTCCAGGACAGTGGAATGGTCGTGTTGTCCGTGGAGTCAGATCGTAAGGATTTTCCTCGTCATTGCTGAGTTTTGTGACCTATGTTCTGAAGGACGAAGTATTGCGCCCTCACAGGCAGAGGATCCAAAATGATGATGTTTCAACGGCCATCGAAAATTCGACACCACGCGACAGCTCGAGGAGAAAACTCGAAGCGACGCGGAAGCATGACGCTCGTTGCCATGATGTCGCTGCTGGTGATCGTTGGTGGAGTCGCACTCGCTCTGGATCGGCTGTGGCTTGACAACGCGAAAACGGAACTTGAAATCGCCGTCGAAGCGGCTGCTTTGCGAAGTGGCCAGTTACTGGCTTCTGATGATCTGCTTCGGCCTGATGCTGACATTGAATCGCGTCTTCAACATGCTCGACATGAAGCAGGTCGCATTGCCCGTGAAAATTTTATTGCTGGAAAGCCTGTCGAATTGAACCTCGACGCTGAAGGCGACATCCGCTTTGGACGCCTGATCCACCGTGAGCGGACCGGGGAATACGTATTTGTCGAAACAATCGACAGTCCAACGAGTGTTGTGGTTCGAGGTCTGCATTCACGGTCACGCAATAATCCGGTGGCAACGCTTCTAAATGGGGCCACCGGTAACGCGGGGGCAGATGTTTCTGCGCTGTCTGAAGCGTCCATCGACAATCGAATTGTAGGCTTTCAGCCACTGGCCGGTGTGCCGATTCCCGCGCTTCCGTTGGCGATCCTTGAGAACGCCAAAGACGGAGATTCACGAGAGTCGTGGGCAAATCAAATTGAAGATCGGCAGGGATTAGATCAGTACGGCTATGACGAGCGAACTGGCGAGATCACGCGAGGTTCTGATGGGATTCCAGAGATCCATCTTCGCAGCGTGCTCCGTCGAGGCGATCCGGACAAAGCCAATGTTCATGTCTTTGACGTGAATGGTTCATCAACAATCGATGGACTCATGGGCCAGTTTCCGGACGGGTGGACCGAACAGGATTTGCCGAAGCCTCTGGCGGGATTTCGACTGAATGAGGGAACCGATGAGTTTGACACGGTAGATGGAATTCACGGTTCGACACCCAGAGTGCTGGAAGAAACGATCGGCCAGTGCCGAATTCTGTTTCTCTACGAAAACTTCCTGGCGAATGGCAGGTCCGGTGCCGGAAGGATTGAAATCTCACGCCCGGTGGCTGGTCGTGTCCTTTCGGTCGAAGTCCTCCAGGACGATGGCTGCAAACTGATCATTCAGCCCGGAGTCATGACGACTCGCACGGCGATACTCACTGACGATGACGCTGGATCAAATTCTGATTGGTCAAATAGACGCAGTTCGGCGGACGATTCCGAGCAAGTCGCCAATCGATATATCTATAAGCTGCAGATTACGAACTGAATTATCTGAGGCCCGACAAGAACACAATCAGTCAGAATGAGGCACGCCATGCTTGCTGAAGCTCCCACTGCAACGGTTACGAGCGATGAGGCTAAACAGCAGTTTCAGAAGCTGAAAACACACTTGCACCGTCGGATGATCGACGCGATCGACCTGTCGAAAGCCGGGCAGATCGAAGAGTCCGAACTGCGTCAACAGCTTCGCTCCCTCGCGTCACATCTAGTGTCGATGGACGAAGTGCAGTTGCCCGTTGATCAGCGCGAGCACATGGTCCGAGAGATCATGGACGAAATCTACGGATTTGGTCCGCTTGAGTCGCTAATGAACGACCCGGAAGTTTCCGACGTTCTGGTCAACGGCCCCGATCGAGTTTTCGTTGAACGAAATGGTATTCTGCAACCGACGAACGTTCGGTTTGCTGATAACGCACACCTTCTGCGTCTGATTCATCGCCTCGTTGGTCGGGCCGGTCGTCGAATCGACGAAGTGCAGCCAATGGTTGACGCCAAATTGCCAGACGGTTCTCGTCTTAACGCAGTAATTCCGCCGTTGGCATTAAACGGTCCGACGGTTTCCATTCGCCGCTTCCGTTCGAGATCCTTGCTGTTCGAAGACATGGTTTCGATGGGCTCGCTGGCTCCAGAGATCGCGGACTTCCTCGTGATGGCCGTTCGCGGTCGCCTGAATATGCTGGTTTCCGGCGGTACGGGTGCTGGTAAGACGACGTTGCTGAATAATCTCAGCCGCTTCATTCCGGTGACCGAACGTGTCATCACGATCGAGCAAACGGCAGAACTTCAACTTCAACAGCCTGATGTTGTGTCGCTCGAGATGCGTCCGGCGAATGTCGAAGGGTCGGGCGAAATTGATCAGCGAGACCTTCTGAAGAACAGCCTGCGAATGCGACCTGACCGGATTCTGGTCGGCGAATCTCGCGGCGGCGAGGTTCTGGAAATGCTCCAGGCGATGAACACGGGCCATGATGGTTCGATGAGCACGCTTCACGCAAACGATACGCGAGACGCTCTTGACCGATTGGAAATGATGATCGCGCTGTCGGGTGTTGATCTGCCGACTCAGGTCGCTCGTCAGTACATCGCTTCGGCCGTGCAGATTCTGGTCCACATGTCGCGTCTAAGTACCGGCGAACGAAAAGTCACTCGAGTATCAGAAATCTGTGGTGTTCGAAACGGCGTCTACATCATCGAAGATATCTTCGTTTATCGAATGCAGGGCGTCGATCAGCAGGGCCGAGCCATTGGTTCATTTTTTGCGACTGGCCACGAACCTGCCGTTCTGAAGCGACTTGCTACCGCTGGTTTCGAACTTCCTGGCGAGATGTTTGATGCTCGAGAGCTGCAGGCTCGACCGTACGCGAAAGAGTAGTCAGGTCAGCGTGCAGTCGATCAAAGTCGCCAGAGATACTGTTTTGAAGTCAGTTAGAATCAGGAATATCGACATGTCAATAGGGTTAGCCAACTCGGCGATCGAACCGTTGCCTGCGTTTTCGGAGATACTCCGTGACCAGGAACTCTTCGGGTCACACGATGACGAGGGTATTGGTAACTCGATCAATACCTGGTTCGACACCTTGATGATTCAGTCGGGGATCGGCGTTGGGCCATCGGTCATGCTGTTCCTATGCGCGTTGTGCGGCATGACGTTTGGTGGATTGATATTCATTCTGCAGGAGAATCTGCTATCCGGGCTGATGATTGGCACCGTAGGGTTTGCAGCACCAGTTATCGTGGCAGTGGTGATGCGTCAGCGACGGCAGAAGCAGATGATGGCTCTGCTTCCGGCCATGATCGACGAACTTGCTCGGGCCGCAAAGACCGGTCGAAGTATCGAACAGTGCTGGGAACTTGTCGGCAACGATACGGCCGCCCCACTCGGTTCTGAACTGCAGGAGTGTTCTCGACGAATGAAGATGGGCGAGGACATGGCTCAGGCGATTAAAGAATTGCCTTACCGAACCGGTCTGGTGACGTTGAATATTTTAGTAACCGCTCTATCCGTCCATCAGATAACGGGTGGTGACCTGGTTAGCGTGCTGGAGCGTCTGTCGCAAACGATTCGCGATCGATTGCTCTTTCTTGGACGACTTCGAGCAGCGACGACAGGTAGTCGAGCAACTGCTGTACTGATGCTCGCTTTACCGGTTTGTATCGTCGTCTTCTTCACGATTCGTGATCCGTTGTACGTTCAAAGGTTGATGGTATCCGACATTGGCCGAAAGGTGACACTTGGATCCATCGCGTTCGAGATAATTGGCTCACTGTTCATTATGCGAATTCTGCAGAACAGCCAGAGAAGCTGATGCGAAGTGCTTGGATTTTCAAACGACCAATGAGCCTATCGGCTCGGCGATAAAGCTGACGATTCATGTGTCAGAACCTGCTTGAGGCAATTTGATGAATATCTCAACTCAGACACTGTTTATGGTTTTCTTCACACTGGCGGTATCGCTCGTTTTGACTCTATTTATCAATCGAGTTCGACGCTGGCGTCAGCGTCAGCGTGATGAAGAGCAGATCCGAGAGGCCGAATACGAAGATGCGATTCGCAAATCTCAAGTGCCCCGCCAGGAAGAACCTGTCGAGCCACCTGCTGTTACTTCGTCAGTTCTGCCTGTCGTGCCGGATTCGGAACCCGTTGCCGCTTCAGTGCCTGTCGTGCAGGAACCCGAGGTATCGACGTCAGCGGACAGTGCTGAGTCAGCCGAGGCAGGTGTTATTCAGGCTGAACAATTCATGGCGTGGTCACTGCCGGAAGCGGACGTTTGGCAACCACCCGTTAACCAGGCTCATGAGGTGAGCTGGTCAGAGCAGAAATTGTTCGGAGAGCCGACCAACGACTTCGAAGAAGCTAACAGTCTGCCGCTGCTTCGCCCCGATCAGGTTCCGTCGAACGACGGTTCGGACTACGTTTTTGGGCCCGCGACATCGACATTGTCAGCTGTGATGCCTTCACCGGATATCGAGCGAACAAACAAGGAACTGACACGAGCCGGTTATCATCAGCCGCATGCGATGCAGAACCTTCAGGCTGTGCGGTTCATGATGTTGTTTGGTGTCTTCTTTCTCGGAGCATGCGCCGTAATTCTGGTGCCACAGCAGTTTGAGATTTTTGCAATGCTTGGCACGATCGTGATGGCAGGGCTTGTCTGGGCTGTTCCGCGAATCTTTCTGCAGAACAAAGCAACCGAACGCACGAGTCAGCTTGAGCGTGCAATGCCCGACATGCTCGACATGCTTAACATGTGTGTGAGCCAGGGACTGA
>CALGTK010000014.1 GCA_937904325.1 uncultured Planctomyces sp. | reverse complement strand
CCGAATTCACCCCACGCGACAACGGCGATCTCGTCCAGTAAACCTCGATCCGACAGGTCGTCGATGAGTGTGGACAAGCCGAGGTCCAGCAGAGGAAGTGCTCCGCGAGCCTCGTTGAAGTTGTCCTTATGCCAGTCCCAGTTGTAGTCGCCAGTCAACATGCGACCAAACGGCCAGCGACTGAACGCAAGGGTAACGCAGCGAGCACCGGCTTCGATAACTCTCCGAGCGAGTAGAAACTGGTCAAGCAGCGTCTTTCCCTCCCGTTCACCAGAGTATTGCGCATCCAATCCATAGCGAGCCCTGGTCGCAGCATCCTCACGACTCAGGTCGAGCGCCTCGGCCAGACGTGGTGACGTAAGAACTTCAAACGCCTGTTGGTGAAACTCGCCAATACCGTCGGATGAATTGGCTCGATCGACATCGTTGCGGAATCTATCGAAACTACTCAAGAGTGCCCGTCGATTCGAAAGCCGATTGAGACTGGCTCCGTTGAGCATGATGTTTCTCCGGTCAACGGCCTGGACCTGAAAGCCGGAATGCGCTGCGCCAAGATAACCACACTGACCGGGGTCGGTTCGCATGATGAACCGCGCGTCAGGGTCGACTGGAGATAAATCAACGCACGGCGGAACGCCGACTGTCCGCGGCCCGAACTGCCTGGAAAGGATGGCTCCCAGCGATGGCCAGTCACCAGGAGGATAGCCGGGGACAATCGGTGAAGCCGGCATTGGCGGATGCGATTCCCAGCCGGTCGAACACCAATGCGTGTTGTGGTCGTTCTTAAAGCCCATCAAAGATCGCAGCAGCGTTAGATTCTGGGCGTTTGCCGCAAGACGTGGTAGCAGTTCGCAGATTTCGAGTCCGGGAACTGCGGTTGAAATCGGCTGAAACTCTCCGCGAATTTCGGTCGGAGCGTCAGGTTTCAAATCGTACATGTCGAGGTGCGAGGGACCTCCGGGCAAAAGGACCATGATGATGCCTTTCGCTCGGCCAGCTTTGCCACCTTCGGATTCACCTCGCAGAATCTCTGGCAGCGCGAGCCCGCCCAGGCCGAGTGCGCCGATCTGCATCCAGCTTCGACGCGAGATACCATCGCAGAATCGCGATTGTGGGCCGGCAATTGTCAGCATTGTCGAGTACCTCGTAATCCGATGACGAAAGTTTTATTTAATCGTATGAGGCAGATCGGCCAGCACCAACAGCTTCCTTACGATTTTTGTAGTCCGTGACTTCTCTGCGTTTCGCATCTCCGCGAATCGCTAACTCCTCACACTCGTAATCATCGGCTGCCGTTGCTTCTGCCTTCCCGTACATATTTTTTAAGCAGGGCATGCATTTCCTTGACGACGGCCGGATGGTTGCGGGATACGTCGGTGGTCTCTTCGATATCCTTCTCCAGATGATGCAGCACGAATGTCGTGGGGAATGCGTCGTCCACAATCTGCGAAGTAGTTTTCGGGCCGTTGACTGTCAGCTTGAAAGCCCCCTTTCGGATGGCGAAGGTGCCATTGCTGTGATTATGCACGATCGCCTCGTGAAACGATGTGGGACTTGAATCTCCCATCAGCGCTTTGAAGAAACTCTGCCCGTCTTCGGCGGTGTCGTTGTCCAGTTTGATGTTTAACATCTCAGCGACCGTTGGAACGACGTCATTGAAGAGGATCGTCGTTGGACAACTCACACCCGATTTGATCTTTTCGGGCCAGCGAACGAAGAACGGCACGCGATGTCCACCTTCCCGCAGGCCCCCTTTCCAGCCGCTGAATGGTCCATTGGAATCGTGTCCGTAAATGTCTGTGTCGCCTCTGACCCACCGTTGCCGATACCCCAGGGTGCGATTCACCGGCCCGTTGTCGCTGGTGAAGATGACGAGCGTGTTCTTGTCGATTCCGACTTCGACAAGTGTGTCGAGAACCTGGCCGACATGATGGTCGAGTTCGACCACGAAATCTCCGTACGCTCCTGCGCGGCTGGTACCGACAAATTTTGGATTGGGGACGATCGGGTTATGTGGAGTCGTCATCGCGTAATAGAGGAAGAACGGCTGGTCAGGCCGAATGCGGGTTGCCTTCTCGACGAATTCGCACGCCTTTCTCGACAGGGCAGGAACGAGGGCATCCATGGTGTACCCCTGGGCAGCAATATTGTCGTCCCGACCATACCACTGACCATTGTTTTCCCTGGCTTGCTGCGAGGATAAAGTGGGGATGATTGTGGCCCGGTTGTTCTCGATAAAGGTTGAGGGATTCATCTCCGCGGATCCAGCTGTGCCAAAGGAGTAGTCGAAACCGTAATCACTGGGCCCTTTCAGCACCGGTGACGCGAAGTCAACGTTTCCGAAATCCTGGTAGTTCGGATGGACGCGAATGACTTCCCGCGCGCTTTCATCACGCAGTTTCCAATCAATGCCCTGGTGCCACTTACCGACCAATCCGGTGAAATATCCAGCCCCTTGGAGCAGATCGGGGAGTGTCTTTCGCCCAGGCTCGATCAGGGTGCCGGCCAGATTGGCGAGGTTACCGCCCGATCCCAACCGGGTGCGCCACATATACCGTCCGGTCAAAAGACCGTAACGTGAGGGAACACAGTAGGATCCTGCGGCATGGGCGTCAGTAAAACTCAGGCTTTGTCCAGCCAGCCGATCCAGGTTGGGCGTGGGTATTCTGCTGTTGCGGTTAAGCGCGCCAACATCGCCATACCCCATGTCATCAGCGAAGATAATCACAACGTTCGGCCGAAGCGTCTTATTCCGCTCCGCACAAACCTCATTCGCTGCAATAATCGACACGAGCACTAAACAGCAAACCAGCGTGCAGAAATTCATTCTCATGGTGATCTCCCTGGCGGCCAACGGCCGCGACTAACTCAGCAATCCGATTTACGCTGTATTCTAAACATTACGATTTTCACTCGACGGAACTTCCAGAGTCCTGGCGTCACCGTTGAGTGGTTTGGCTTGACCTCCCGTTCCCGGATATTGTTATGGCAGATGCCCGTGGCGTTCTTTCCCGACAACGTCTGCCCTTGAGCCGTGCCCATGTCTTCCTGTCTTTAGAAAAAATACCTCGTCGAGATTCGCATGCTCAGTCGTTTTTTACCAGCATCTCAGGACACACCTGCGATCATGGTAGACGACTGCTGGAAATTAAATGTGCGTGCCCACGGGGCGATCGCAGCTTTCTGCTTCCAACCGACACCGTCACTCCAGACGTTAATCAGGATCTGACACTCCGGAACGTAATTTTTGACATATCCCCGACCACGACAAATCAGCAACCTGCGTAAGCTGGATACATGGGTTTAAAACGATCGCCCGAGTGGCTGCTGCCCCTGTAAAACAAATCTGCTTGCCCAGCCTGGGAGTGCTTCGCGATGTCCAATGTTTTTGGGTTCGGTGCGGTCGGCGACGGCATCACAGATGACACAGAATCGTTGCAGCATGCAATTGATTCGGGCGACGGTGTGGTTCGACTGAATAAAGGGACGTATCGGATCACGAAGCCGCTGGTCCTCGATCTGACGAAGACGGGATTCGGAACCGTGCGTGGCGAAGGAGGATCGTCCAGAATCGTAATGGCCGGAGCCGGACCTGCGATTCGTGTAATCGGCGATCATCGAGGAACCGCGTCGCCTGGCACCGTGCAGCCTCACACGTGGAACAAAGAGCGGTTTCCCACGATCAACGGCATCGAAATTGTCGGCGATCATCCGAATGCCGTCGGCATTGAACTCCGCAAAACAATGAAGTGCGTGATCTCGCAGGTGCTTGTTCGACGATGCCGGATCGGCGTGCATCTTGTAGAACGCAATCGCGACTTCGTGCTTACCGACTCGCACCTGTACGACAACCACGAAATCGGCCTGCTCTTCGATCGATGCAACCTGCACCAGACCATCGTCCACGGCTGCCATATCAGTTGGAACAAGGTCGCCGGCATCAAGTCACTGGGTGGCGACATTCACAACCTGCAAATCGTCGGCAATGACATCGAATACAATAACGCGACTGCCGGAAATCGGAGTCAGCCACGAGCCGACCTGGTCGAGCATCCCGGCGGGTCGGAGATCTGGTTCGACGCTACCGATGGCGTCATCAGTGAGGTCACGATCAGCGGTAACACAATCCAAGCGACTGTGCAGACAGGCGGAGCTAATATTCGCGTCGTTGGCACTGATGTCCAGCGGCCTCAGCCAGCCGACACTCCAAAAGCTCAGAAATCAGACACTGCCCACCTCATCAATATCACCGGCAACGTGCTCGGCAGCCAGTGGCGAGCGGTCGAACTCCGCAACGTTTCGCGAGTCACCATTACGGGCAACACAATCTACGATTCAGCCGATCTGTCCCTGTTCGCTGCTCACAGCGCCGGCATCGTTGTCAGTGGAAACACGTTTGCGTGGCGCGGTCTCGATTCGGAACCGACGAAGGACGGGCTTCGCTTTGAAGATTGTGACAACGTACTGCTCAGCGGCCTCTCGACACAACGTTTCTGCGCTGGCTCGGTCGAGCGAGGCGCGGCGGTGACGTTCGTCCGTTGCAGCGACTGCGGCATCTCCGACTGCCAGCTCCTGGACCCGCTGCATCGAGGTCTTGAACTGGAAGACTGCGTTCGCTGCCGGGTCGCCAACAACACAATCGTTGATCGTCGCTCACAGTCGACGATGCGTCATGCCATCCGCATTCTTGGTCAAAGCCGAGACAACCTCATCATCGGCAACATTTTAAGTGGCGCAACAGACAAGCTGCTGGACGACAGCCGCGGCACATCGGGACCGCACGAAAACCTGTTAATTCGATGATGACGGCGAAATACTGCACTCAAAAACCAAACGCCAGCATAAACGGGACTTCCTGCCGCAAACAAATTGCGGCAGACTGTACAGTGCTGAATCGCTGGCAGACATTCCCACTCACAAACGCACGATCAGGAATTCGATGGCCTATCATCTGCAAAGGCGACAACTGCTGCAGGCCGGTTTAACTGGATTTACCGGGCTCACTCTGCCCGGACTTTACCGGGCACGGGCCGCAGCTGAGACGAGTCAGCAATCCGACACGGCGATTATTCTGGTCTGGTTGCGTGGCGGCCAAAGTCATCTCGATACCTTCGATATGAAGCCGGAGGCCTTATCAGATTACCGAGGCCCGTTCAGTCCGATCGACTCGAACGTGCCTGGAATTTCAGTGACGGAGCTGTACCCGAAAATGTCGCAGTGCGCGGACCGATTCGCTTTGCTGCGTTCAGTGGCTCACAACGCAGGCGGACATCCGGCAGGTTCGCTGCGAGTCCTCGGTGGCGATCCCGCTTCAGCCGATAAGCCCAGGCCGACGTACCCGGACTGGATGTCCATCGCCAGCTACCTGAGACACGACCCGTCTCGGCAGCTTCCTAATTACGTCACTATCAATCCCGTCGATCGCTACGACTCTTTCCAGATTGCTGGCCCGGCTTATCTGGGGCCGTCCTACGAGCCATTCAAAGTAACTGGCGACCCCTCAGCGCCGAAGTTTTCAGTCCCCAATCTTGGACTGTCTGATGTGGAAGCAAAACGCCGGCTCAACGAGCGCAGCAACCTTAGACAGAACATCGACCTGATGCGGCGAGACATTGATCAAACAGGGCTCATGCGGGCCTTTGACAGTTTCGATGCGCAGGCTCTACGACTGCTTTCCAGCCCCGAGGCGGCCAATGCGTTCGACGTGTCTAAGGAATCCGACAAACTCCGGGATCGATACGGTCGCAACAGTTGGGGTCAGCAATGTCTGATGGCTCGACGGCTGGTCGAAGCAGGTGTGGACATCGTGTCGACCGAATTCGATGGCCCGCTGTGTGGTCGTGTCGCGAACTGGGATGACCATGCAGTAAATCACCACGTGTTCGACGCGAACAGACATCGAGCACCGTTTTATGACCAGGCGGTTTCAGCATTGATCGAAGACATCTACGACCGCGGGCTGAACCGGCGAGTTATGGTCGTGGTGACCGGCGAATTCGGTCGTACGCCTCGAATTACAAACGTCGCGAGCAGCGGCGGTGGCGTGGCCAGCGCTGCCAAAGGAACCGTGCAGCCCGGTAGAGACCACTGGCCACGAGCCAACACGATGCTCTTTTCCGGCGGCAGCATTCAAACCGGCCAGGTAATTGGCGCGACTGACAAAAACGGCGAAGACCCAATCTCGCGGCGTGTCACACCGTACGATTTTCTGATGACAATTTTTCAGCACCTCGGCTTCGACCACGTGCAGCTGGCCCTGCACTCATTCGCAGGTCGCCGAAATCCGATCTTTTCAAAAGGCGATCCAATTCCAGAACTCAAGCGCATGTCGTAACCCATCGAAGCGCCGCCTCTGATGCTTCACAATGAGGACCTGGTCGACAAATACCCCGGGTTCCCGACCGACTGGAACTGCGACCTGATCTACCCGTGGGAACTGTGCGCGAAGCTTAACCAGACGTAATTCGGCACAGACGAACAAACTGAGCGATTCATGCCATGAAACAAAGCAAGAATCATTATCTATTTTCGCGAATCTTTCGGTCGCACGCTACGCTGGCCTCAACCCTTTCTCGCCAATGTCCGAGGCGTCCATTTGATCAGGACTTTACCGGCGCTGGAAGGTGGCTCAGATTACAACGAGTAGAGCCAAGCAACGAAACCGATCGTAGAATGGTTGTTCGACTGATCACTGGCATCAATCATTGACGTTCGTTGGTGGAAACCTGCCGCAGATGTTTCTTCTTGAGTTGACGATAGCAGTCAGGTAAATCGAAGTGGGCGATGACGTCAGGCAGGAGTGATGACAAAGGAATATCGTACTCTTCTGACTCAGCGACATACACGTAAGACGGCAGCGAGTTCTTCAGTGTGACCTGCTGCACGTGATCGGACAGTAGTCCGGCAAACGTCGCCAGTAACGATCCACGACCATTGCCCACAAGATGAATCTGTGTGTGGCCAATACTGGCCAGCCAGTCGAGCACTCGCAACAGGTCGAACGTCTTCTGGCCGAGGTACGGACGGTCAAGCATCAGGCTGTGGATCGCATAGAAGTAGTCGTTGCCGTAGGCCGAGTGAAATGAACCCGGACGGCAGGTGTCCGGTTGCGATTCGCCGACTCCGCGAACGTCGCATGTGAATATCGGTGTGTCAGGCGCAGCTTTGGCGAGCTCCTGAATAAGCGGCTCGTTGCGCAGCTCGACATCGCTGGAAAGATCCGGAACGTACAACACCGCTCGCTGCCCCTGCTGTGGAGGTCTTGAGTACCAGCGTTCTTCAGTAAGGCGATAGACGATCGCATGAATGTCAGGCTCCGTTTCAACGGCATACGAAATCGCGTGCGGCGATGGATAACCGCGACTGCTCAAGTATCGCCAGATGCGGTAATCAGGAGAGGCCTCAGGACGTGATGGCAGGCGCAAAACTTTAACCACTTCTGTCTGTAGTTTTGAAAGACTCAGACTCTTTCGAGAGGCGGTCAACTGCCGCGACTTGTCCCGCGTGAAGTCGAACACCGATCGACTTCCTTGCATTAGAGCAACCTGACCGTCCGGGGTGCAGCGCAGAGTTTCGTCAGCCTCGATCTCGATAGTTGGCTCGGCCTTCGTATCGGAAACTCCGGTGGCTCGATTGAACCATTGATACATGGCTTCGCGATTCTCTTGCGAGTAGCCGTGGGTCGTCGGTCCGGTGAACTGGCCAATGTTGTCTTCCGCACCGAGCAACCCGTAGAGCCGCTTCAACCTTGCGAACGCTTCTTCGCTGCCACGAACATCAAAATAGTCGCGTTCCTTGGCTAGAATGATCACCGGTTTGGGGGCCATCGCTGCCAGAAAGTCGTCGTGGTCCAGACCGAGCGCCAAAGCCTGCGGGGGACACTGCTCAGTGTCAGCCGCCAGTTCGTTCTCCATGTTGCGTCGAAAGGTTGTCACGAAGCAACTGGGCGCCGCCATCGTCCAGCGAGGTTCAACGCCACAAAGCCAGGTGGTCATCGTGCCGCCACCGGAGTTGCCCGTCACACCCACGTGCCGCTTGTCGACTTCAGGTCGCGTGAGCAGATAGTCCAACGCGCGAATGCCGTCCCAGGCTCGCCACATTCCCAGGAAATCGCCGACCAGAAACTGCTGATTGCCGGCGTGAAGATGCTCTCCCACACCAACACCAATTCGAGATTTCAAGTCATCATCAACGTACTGCAACCGCTCACCCTGACCGATCGGGTCATACATCAGACAGACGTAACCCTGCTTCGCCAGCCCCTGGGCAAACGACTGATACGCCGTTTCTGCTTTACCATTATGAGAATGACCGCACGTCCCGACGACGGCAGGCAGCGGATGGACTTTACCTTTTGGAACATAGAGATTTGCCGTGACAAAAAATCCGGGCCGACTTTCGAAGATGACATTCTCGATTCGATAGTCGTCGCGTTCGACGATACCAGTCACTCGAGCGTTCAACGGAGTTCGCTTTGGCTCCGGACCGAAACACTGGCGAATCTTCGCTCGGACAGACTTCACATAGGCTTCTGCATCAGCCTTTGTCTTGAGCTCTTCCAACCGTTTCAGCTTGCGCTGCTCAGCTTCTCGAACCTGATCAACAAACCACTCGTGAACCATCCGTGGAAAGCGATTGAGAGGTTCATACTCATCCGCTGCTCGCAGGTCGCCAGCCAGCAATTGATGGACTATCGGCAACGACATTGCCTGACCGGTAGCAGAGCGAAGCAGCTGACGCCGCGAAAGGTGATACACAGATTCATTAGAACGTGGCATTATCAGCGGCTCCTCAAATGCGTCATCGGGCCAGTTGGCAAGAACCAGACTCACGCAACATGATAACGAACTCGAGGCCAGCCATCACGAAAACCAGCACTCCAGAGCGGTCGTTCTGCTCGCCAAACGACAAAACGCTACAGCGGAAATGATGGCCGCTGCGACTCGACACTCGACACTCGCCAGTCAAACTGCCCTGACGGCACAAATTCCTGGCGTTGCCAGGCAATCATCAGGCGGAGGAGCCTCGACAGCCAGAAACTGTACATTCGGCCTGACGCTCGCATCGGCTCTGCCGGCTTCCTGAGCGTACGCCGCATGGGTCACACACAGGACGGAAAGCCACACGCCAAAAATCAGTTTAGAAATCACGTTCACCCTGCTCACCTTCAAACGGGACTCCTTAAGGTCATAGAAACGGCACCACGACCATCGAAACCTCACAATCATCTGGCAGACGCTGCGTGTTTCTATTTTGATCCCGTCAGCGACCAGAACGTCAACGTCTCGCGATCTTTCACCAGAACACCGTTCGACAGCAGCACCGGCGGTGCCCATGCATGACCATCGGCCACTCGATAGGACGCCACCTTATCAAAGCGATCGGCAGTCGCTTTGATAATTTGAAGGTCACCATTGTCGATCAGGGCGGCAACGAACCCGGTCATCGACAGGAACATTACATTCCGACCCGTTCGGGGCGCCCCTTCCCAACGGACCTCACCGGTCTCCGGATCGAGACAGAACAGTCGCCCGCGGTCGTAATGAGAAAAGCCAAAGAGGAACTTGCCATTCATTACCGCCGAACTCATATCGAGAGCCACGCTCTTCTGGCTCCACTCACGTTCGACGTTCCACTTTCCATCCTGCAAAGTTGGCCGGATGCTGTGTACGCCTCGGTTTTCACCACCCAGCAGAATCCGTCCGTTGTGAAAGGCCGGAGTCGGCATGTTCTGATCGGAACCGATGTGCGGAAACGGATACTCCCACAGGAACTTTCCCGATCCGCTTTCCACACCGACTAACGCTCGGTGGTTCCACTCGACGACCTGCCGGACTCCCTGAATGTCAACCAGCAGCGGCGACGAGTACGAAGGGCCGTCCTGCCCGTGTGTCCAGAGTTCATCACCGGTGGCTGCATCCAGAGCGACCAGAACACCTTTCGCGTCCGTGCCGAAGTGGACGATGACTCGATTACTGTCGACGATCGGCGATGTGGAAGCGCCCCAGTTCGGATGGCTCTTCCCGAACTGTTTGTCGTAGTCACGTTGCCAGAGGAGTTCGCCCGACTCGGCACTCCAGGCTGATACCTTACCGGTGATGCTCATCGTAAACACGCGACCATCCGCCATGACAGGCGACGACTTTGGCCCCTTGCCGTGATAGTCACCACCACCAGCAACCTTAAACGGAACGGTAAAGCTCTTCCGCCATTTAGCGTCGCCGGTCTTAAGATCAAGACTCCAGACAACTTCGTCATTCCCTTGACGAGCGTGCTGGTAGACGCGTCCACCGACAACCAGCGGCGAGCCATAGCCAGTTCCCACTTTGACTTGCCAGACCTTCGTCAGACTTGCCGGCCACTGTGCCGGCGGCTGAAAATTTCTGACCCAGCCATTGCGCCCCGGCCCCAGCCAACCTGTCCAGTCATTGTCAGCCAGAGACGCGTTACAGGCACCTAACACAGCAATAGTCACTGCAATGGCGGTCAATCTGATTTTCATTTTCGTCATTTCATGTGTGAAGTAGCGGCCGTTTTGCAGTCGCCGCCGGCAAGGAAGATGGGTAGATTGCCTGGGTCGTGGGCGTCCCCATTGCCAGGGTTGCTTCCGAATAGCACGGACGTTTGGTCAAGCAATCGACCAGTTGCCGTCAGCACAGGAAGGCCGCGGATGTACCATCACAAGAACAATACTGCAAAAAGTAATAGAGAGTTTCATGGGATGTCCTTCGAACGGCGAATACGTGCGGGACATGGTAGCGGAACTCGTCAGCAGTTTACGTAATCGCAGCTTCGCACATCGAAAGTCTTGACGACTTCTGCTACGAGACCCTCAGCGTGCCATTATTCGTTGCAAAGCTGTCCGTCTCGACACCCATTCGCTGCAGCAGAGTCACAAATAAATTGCTGAGTGGCGTGTTGCGATCTTCGTCGTGAGCAATGTAGCGTCCGTGCTTGTATCCGCCACCGGCTAGAATGATCGGAAGATTCGTCGGATCATGAGCGTTCGCATTGCCCAGATTGCTGCCGAAAAGAACGGCGGTGTGATCCAGCAGCCGAGTTCCCTGTGCCGATCGCTGTCCCAGCTGCGTCAGGAAGTCCGAGAATGTTGAGAGGATTCCGGACTCGATGATCTTCAGTTGGGAAATCCTGGCGGGGTCCTGCCCATGATGAGACAGGGGGTGATGCCCCGACTGCACACCAGCGATGTTTGGCACGCCGTGGTCCGCCTGAATCATCAGGCTGACCACGCGCGTTGAATCAGTTTGCAGCATGAGCGGAATCAGATTCATCAGCTCTCGAATGCGGCCGAGCAATTCCGATGGCTCCGCAATGTCCTTCGGAATTTCGACGTGCACCTCAGGCTTGGGGCGATCCAGCCACGCATCGGATGCAGCCAGTTCCTTCTCAGCCGTGCGTATGGCAGCAAAGTATTCATCCAGTTGCTTCCGGTCACCTCCACTGACTCGTCGGTTGAGCGACTTCGTCTGATCGCCAACGGCATCAAGAATACTGCGACCTTCCGCGAGTCTCTGTCTTTGTCGCCGCTGTTCTTCCGGACTTCCAGCTAAGAATAACTTCGCAAACACCCGCGATGGGCGATTATCGGCTGGCAGCATCACACCATTGCTGTTGTACGACTGACTTTCCCGAGTGTTGCTCCCCAGCGTGATCGATGGAAACCTCGTGGCGTGTCCGAAGTGCATCGCGGCCACCTGATCCACCGAAATCGTATTCTTGAAACCGCCCAGCCCGGGATTGATCGCCGCCGTCAGAAAGGTCATTTCCGTATCGTGCGGCTCCTTGCCATTCTGATCCGGATGTGACAGGCCGGAAAACAGCGTGAAGTCGCTTCGGTGTTCCTTGAGCAGTTCAAGGTACTCCGTGTTTTCGTAGTCGTTTCCAGGCGTCTTCGGAAACAGCGACGGAGGATACAGGCCGAGCGCATTGCAAATCAGTACCATGCGTTTCGGCTGTTCCGCACGTTCAAACCCCAACGCCGGATTCATCACATCCAGCAGCGGCAACGATAATGCTACGCCGGATGCTCGCAGTGCGGTGCGTCGTGAAATGGGAATGTGCATTGGTCCTCCTACCGGCACTGAAACATCCGGCTGCGGACAACCTCATGAATCAATCGGCGCAACGGGTAATTTGCGGCTTCGTGACGGTGCAGAATTGCTTCCACTTCCTGCCGGTCCGCGAACTGGATTTCAGCCCCGGTGGCGAAGGTGATCAACAGGGACACGAGATTTCGTCCCACCTGTTCCTTCGACTCCATCAGGTGCTGTTTGAAGTCACGAATGTCAGTGAACGTGAATCCGTCCCCGGTCTGGCCGCTGCAGTCAACCTGCAGGCCGGGTTTGTAGTCTTTATGCAGGAACCGCAGTCCGACGTCGGCCGTACGTTTGACGCCTTTGCTGATGCGGTAGCGAGTACGAAAGGTGCCGACGGGATCAAAACATTCCAGCGCGAAACCCGGCGGATCAATCCGGCGGTGACAAACGGCACATGCTTCGACCGTCTGATGTTTTGCAAGTATCTCGCGAATCGTCGTGGCACCGCGAGTATCGGGCTCGATGGAACCGACCCCCGGCGGAGGCGGGTTGGGAGCCAGGCCCAGCAGGTTCGTCAGAACAAAACTGCCGCGTTTGACGGGTGTCGTGACGGTACCGTTGGCCGTCACTTTGGCAATACTGGCGTGCGTCAGAATACCGCCTCGAACGCTACGCGGTGGCAGCATGACTTTGCGCATTTCTTCACCTTCGACGTTCGGAATGCCGTAGTGTTCGGCGAGTTTCCGGTTGAGGAACGTGAAGTCAGAATCGATGAGAGTGACGATGCTGAGATCTTCATCGATGAGATGTCGGAATAGTAGCCGCGTTTCGGCCAGCATGGCTCGACGGAGGACGTCGTCATATTCCGGGTACAGGTACTTGTCAGGCGTGGTGGCGTCGATCAGTTCCAGATCCAGCCATTGATCAAGGAATTCGCTGATGAACCGTTCGCTGCGTCCGTCGGACAGCAGGCGGCTGACCTGAGCGTCCAGTGTTCTTGTGTCGGAGAGTTTTCCGTCACTGGCAAGTTGAAGCATTTCCTCATCGGGAGAGCTGCGCCAGAGGAAGTATGATAAGCGGCTGGCAAACGCATGATCCGTCAGTGTTGATTCTTCTGGTTGCGTTTGGTTCGTCAGAAACAGGGTCTCAGGAGAAATCAGGATCGCTCGTAACGGAATCCGTGCGCTGGCAATGAAGCCGCGTCGGGCTTTGAGAGCTGGGACGGCGAGATTGGTGAGGTCTTCGATCTCTTTGTCAGTCACCGCGTGTCGGAAAGCTCTGGGTGCGAGCGCTGCGACAGCGTCGCGAATATGTTCGTAATGAGACTTTGTCGTCATCGGTTGGTAGTAGCGACCGTTTGCAGCAGGTTTCCATTCGACCCCGGGAAACAGGGCTCGCGTACGTTGTGGAGGCCACGTGGACTCCAACGGACCTTCGACGAGCACCTTGCGAACCCGCACGCCTTCACCCTGGAATTCGCTCGCGGGCTGGGAGTTGTAAATCACTTTTCCGTCAGGCGCCGGTTCGAGTTCGTCGGTGCTCACGTAGAAGTAGTCGTCGGAGCGGAAGTATTTGATCGTTGAAACCGTGCGGAGTTTCTCGTCGACATCCCACGCGGCAAAGAGTTCGCTGTCGCCCTGGACGTCGTTTTGGCGTCTGAGGCTCATTGTTACCGAGGATCTCGGCTGATACGCCGAACCGGTGACGGTGATGCGGTATCGGCCGGCGACGGGAATACGCAGTCCGTTGTGGTCAGAACGCAGGTTGTAGTTCTGACCGCGAAACATGATGAGATCGTCTTCGGCTCGGAAGACCGTGCCACCGCCTCGACGTACCGAGCGTTCGAACCACATCTGCATGAAACGCGAATTCACATAATCAAGTTCGCGCACCATCTTCGGTTTGGGACCGAGTTGAATCGCTTCGTCGAGTGCGACGTCAGCGGCCTTGAGGAATCCTTTGACATGCACGTTGGACATATTCTGTTTTGCCGCGACGACATCGAAGGCTCCCGACTTGTTTTCGGGCGGAAGCAATTTCGCGATCTGGCCGCCGATGCCGAGCAGATCGTGCAGCGTGTGTTCATATTCCATACGCGAAAGTCGCCGCGAGGGGACTCGACCGCGCGTTTGTTGTTGATGGCGGTTGGTTTCGGTGAGTTTGGTTTTGAGGAACGTCAGCGCAGCAGTTTGTGTTTGTGCGTCGGGACGAGGTTCCGATGCCGGGGGCATTTCTCCTTTCCGGATGCGGTCCACGATATTGACCCACGCACGAAACGTATTGGCATCTTCGAAATCCCGATCGAGCTTCGAGAAGTCGAGTCGCGTTTCCGTATTTTCGTCGTGACAGCCGATGCAGGACGATTCGATAAGCAGTTGAATCTCGTCCGCCTGGGCCGGTTGAAACCACGCCAACAACGCGCCTATGAGCACAACACGCCGAGCCGTCGATAGTTGGACGACGCTCATTTGTCGGACCTGTTTTCATTGCGGAAACTGACCGCCGCCTTCAACAGTTTCAGGACTTCCGGACGCGTCTTACGGATGCGATCCAGATCGAGCTCTTCACCGATCAGATTTCCGACAAACCTGTAGACTCCGGCCAGTTCGTCGCTCCAAGGTTCAGACAGATTGCCTATCGGAGTTTCGCCTTTGCGGTTTTTTGCGTCGGCTAATGCTCCATTGGCCAGCAGAAGTCGAACAACTTCTGGATGAGCCAGGAAAGCTGCCATGTGCAGCGCCGAATTGCCGTCTTTGTTTGAAACAGACACGTCGGCTTTGTTCTTCAGCAACAGTTCCGCGACCTTCGTGCGGCCGTAGAGTGACGCCAGCATCAACGGCGTCATGCCGTTTTCATTTCTGGCATTGACTGACGCACCGCTTCCAATGGCGTTCGCAACAGATTTGACGTCTCCATCCTTCGCGGCCAACCAGATGTCGGAAGCAGCCGCTTTCTTCATCCGACGTCGAACCACTTCCTCGGATAATTGTGCCCCTTCGGTCAGGCAGTAGACGGCGGAAGCCGTACGGATCAGCAGGCGGTCACCAGCGATCGACGGAGTGGACAGGCTGAGTTCAGCAAGATCGCTCGTGCCGACGATCTCGAATTCGGGACCGGCTTTGACGACATAGGTCAGTCCGTCTTCGCTGAGAAAGAACAAATGACCGTTGTACGCCCACGGGGATGCCGTAAACGAACCTCGAGGCTCAAAGCGGCGTTTGCTGTAGACCTCTTCACCGGTCTTCGCGTTGTGGCAAGTTAGAAAACCACGATCGTAAAGCGTGTAGAGGTGGTCTCCGTACACAATCTGCGTCGGGTTGTACGAAGAAGCCTGAGCCTGGTACCACGCGATGTGTTCGCTGCTGGAAAACTTGCCATCAGGTGCGATGTTCCCTGTAGCGCCAGGACGGATGGCAAACGTCGGACGATGCCTGTCGCCAATGTAGCCGGATGCGATATAGCAGAGGTCGTGGGCCACAAACGGCGACGGAATGACAAGATTCGACATCCGTCCGTCGAACTCCCAAAGCACGTTGCCATCGAGCGAGTAACTGCGGTTCCTTTTCTTACCAGGAACGACGATCTCTGTGCGGACGTCGTTCTCCCAGATCAGTGGCGTTGCCCAGGAGTGTGTCTCGTCACGAGGTTTCCGCCAGCGGTCATTCCCGGTAGCTGCATCGAATGCGGCGATCCACGACTCATCTTTGTTGTCGTAAACGACGATGACCTGGCCGCCGAAAACGACCGGCGAGGCCGCGGCGCCATAATCCTGAAACGTTTTCTTTGGCTCAATTGGGCGTGACCATACCGGCTTGCCATTAAGGTCGTAACAGAAAAGCCCCACGTCACCAAACAGTACATATAGTTGCTTGCCGTCAGTCGTCGGAGTCTCTGCGGCGTAAGTACTCTTGGGATGCCTGGGGACTTTCGGCTCACCGGTGTGAGCTTCGTTTTTCCAAATCTCGTGTCCAGTCTTCAGATCAAAGCAGTACACCATCCAGTGATGGACGCCTTTGGCAGGATCGCGCACCCCCTGGCCAAGATAGAGCCCTTTACTCGGCGTCAGATTCTGCTGGTCACTGACCACCGTCGTCACGAAGACACGATCGCCCCAAATAATCGGACTGGACCAACCCCAGCCAGGAATATCGGCGATCCAACTGACATTCTTGCTCGCACTCCACGTTGAGGGCAGTGACGCATGATCGACGGCAACACCGGTCCCGTCCTTCCCTCGAAATCTTGTCCAATTGCCATCCGCCTGCACGCTGACATTGCTGATCAGAACCAGAATCAGACCCGCCACGTACAGTTTCAATTGTCGGAAAAATTGATTGGTCACCATTGCCAGTTTCCGTTCCCTGTCACACCTGCCCGGTTTTGTTTGGTCCCGCCGCTGAATCACTCTGTCATTTCGTCGCTTTGCTCACGGTAGCCCTGTCAGAGGCCTGAATGTAGGCCAGCAGGTCGAAAATTTCTTCGACCGTGTAGGTATCCAACAAACCAGTTGGCATGGTCGAGACATCTGCCGTTTTACGTGCTTCGATCGACGACTTACTGATCGTATCGATCTTGTCGGGTTTCAGCAGGTTGGGCAGCAGACGAATCGCATCATTCGATTCTTCGATAACAAGACCCGTTCTCAGTCGCCCGTCATCAGTCACCACCATCTGTGTCTGAAACTTCTTGTGAATCTCGGCAGACGGCTTGACGATCTGGGTGAGCAGCTTCGAACCTTTAAAGCGTTTCGTGACATCCGTCAGGTCAGGGCCAAGTTTCTTTTCACCAGGCCCGATGTTGTGGCAGCGGCTGCAAGTGGCCTGCTCAAAAATCCGCTTGCCTCGAGCGAGGTTGCGATCGCCCAGATTGTCCGGCGCGTTGCCAAACCAGTGATGCTGCCACTTCTTCACGAATCGCCGTTTCACCGGCGTGTCGTTGTTGATGATGTAGTCGATGATCTTCACGTAGAACTGGCCGTCGTTCCTGCGGTTCGGGTGAGTCTGTCGGAATTCATTCCACAACGAACCCGCGAGGCTGCGTTTGTGTTTTGGGAAGGCAGCCAGGCGTGAGTCGACCCACTTTTGGTGAGGCATCTTTTTGTATGCTTCGGGCAGCGGATTAACGTCGATTCTCGCGTACAGTTGTGCTCGATCAGAATCCATTTTACGTTCCACCTTCGGAGCGGTGGCAAGGTTTCCTATGTCGTGATTGCCGTCGTAATTCTTCGGCCTGAGTTTGATGCCTCCGCCTTCTGGTAAATTATTTGGTAATGAAACACGGATCACAGCCCCAACGCCTCGTTCCATGTGCCGTGCTGGTCCTGAGGTGCTTGTCCACACGCTGCCGTCGTCATCGAATTCGATTTCGCGCGTGTAGGAGACACGTGTTGGTAAACGAAACTCGACCAGCGTTTCAGTCACCGGGTCAAAGCGATTAATTGTGTCGTTGCCAGTCCCGCAGATCCACACGACCCCGTCCTTGTCCACATTCAGCGCGTACGGAATTTGATTCTCGGCATCTGGTAGTTCGTAGACAGTCCACTTCTCAGTGTTCGGGTCAAACTTGCCAAACACACCTGATCCGAAGCCTGGCACCCAGACCATTCCGTCGGGTGCAACGTGCAGACGTCTGGGACCCCGGAACGGCGGATTCCACTCCCTGATGTCACCGTCACTCGCATCTGGATCGATCCGACCAATGCGATTCCCGTTCAGTTTGGAGTACCAGATCATGCCGTCGACCGGCGAGTAATCCAGACCGTAGGGTGTAATCCCACGCGACTCGCCACGTCCCGCTCCCATTGCCTGTCCGGCACTCAGCAACTTGTATTCTTTGACGACGTGTGTTGTCGGGTGCAGGGAAAAACAGGAGTTCGAACCGGCATCTGTGTACCAGATCAAACCCTCGGGGTCTTTCGGATTAATCCGCAAAGTGTGGGGATAGTTGCCGCGTTTTCGGGGTGCCTCAGCGCTGCTGCAGACAACAAACTCTCCCGTCTCGATGTCGTAGCGAGCCATCTTGCCGCTGGCGCACATCGTCGTCCACAGGCTTCCGTCGTTGGCTGTTTCGATAGAGTGCGGTGCGTGAACGTGCGACGGAAAATCGATGGCTGTCTGTTTGCCTGAAGTGGGATCCAGGGCAATCATGCGGCGTCTGCTGATATTGACTGCGTAGACGAGCCCGTCTCGGCCGATTTCCAGGTCATGAAAGGAACCTTCCAGCGGTTTATCCATTTCCCACATTGTGATTGTGGCCGCAGTCGCAAGTCCTGTCGGTGCTGGCGGCGGGACAAACTTCGGCCACTTGTCCACTGCGTCGTCTTTATAGGTGTTCATTAACCGGCCGATGATCGTGTTCTGTGTATGCGGGTACAGGCCGCCAAAGCCGTCCATCCTCCGCAGCATCGTTTCCCAGTCGACCGGCTTTTCAGGAGTGCGAAACCCGAGCGTGCCGACCTGATGACAGTACGAGCAATTCATCTTGAAATTAAGTTTGTCGCGAGGGTTATCGAAGGCCAGCATGCTGAACGCACTACTCGCCGGGCGTTGCACTTCCAACTCTTCACCGACCGCGGCACGAGTCTGGATCACCATGTCATCGGTTCCGACGGAGACGTCGCTGATCCATTCGTCGGCGAGTCCCATCAGGCGAGTTCGGACATTGTGCTCTACGTTGCGAAGGCCAGAAATCACGAACGAACCGTCGTGCTGCGAAAATACGGACGTCCATTTTCGGTGCTCGTCGTCAATCGCCGAAACCATGACACCTGCGACCGGCCTGCCGACTTGATCCGAGACCGTGCCGCGAATCGTTTCCGCTTGGGTCGACCCACTGATCAGTAGCGTCAACACAATGAAAGCAGAAAGTTTGGTGCAGTTTCTCATAAACCTGTGCTCCAATTGGTCGTCAGTTTGCAGGAGTTTGCTTTGCTCAAACATTACCAGGGAATCGTCCTGATCGTGGACTTAAATATCTCTCGAGAGCCATCACTCCGTGGCTGTTGAGGTATCAAGCACCGTGGTTTTAACAATCAATTCTCGAAATTTTTTGTCCGACACGTCATCAAGCACACTTAGAAACGCAATCAACTTTGGAATGTCGTTTTCACTGAGGTAAATCCCGACATACTCATTGCTTATCTCTTCCGCCTCGCCGGCTCTCTTCAAACGCGAGGCTTCGAGCTTTCTCTGCAGTACTTTCTGCAGGTCGATTCCACGTTTGCCGAGATTACGCAGCGACGGTGTCGATATCGCTTTCCCGCCCTTCCTGACGACGTGACGTTTGCCGTCTGTGAAGTCGTGCAACACGTGGCAGGCAGCGCAGTTGCCGACATTCGTCGTTCCTTCGTAACCAAGAAACGTCTTGAATCCCGCGTACGTCTGATCATTCATTCCGGGCGGAGCCTTCAGCAGGATTCGACCTTCCTGATTAGAGAGACGACCAAAGATTCGACCGGCGAAATCGTCCGATGTTTCATCCTCGTAAGCTTTGTCTGGCAAGCGATTCAAATAGGAGAATGCGTCAAAGACTGAACGTCGTGTTGTGGCGAGTCGATGAATCCTGGTCTTCTCTTCGACGGTTGCCTTACCAGTGTTCGCCGTCCTGCGGTCTCCGCTGGCATCAATGCAGTACAGCGACTTGCGTCCTCGAAGAAAGAGTTGGGTCCCGACAATGGCCGGTGACGTGTTGAACTCGTCGTCGAGTTTGTTCGTGGCCAGAACTTCCAGTTCACCGGAGTGCTTAATGACCAGCGTCGTCCCGTTTCGTCCGGTGAAGTAGACACGCCCGTCAGCTCCCACAGGCGACGAATAAATGTTCGAAAGTTCCGGCAACCGCGAGCGTTCGATGACGGTGTCGCCGTTCTCGGAATCGACGGCAGTAAGAATGCCCTGATTTGACTGCGTGAAGTAGAGCAGCCCGTCATACAGCACTGGCGATGGCACATACGGAGTGCCCTTGTTAATTGACCAGACGATGTTGTCAGAACCGGAGATGTCTCCTTGGGAAGCCAGCGGCAACGCCAGCAGCGAGTAGCCTTCGTAACCGCTCATGCAGTAAACGACGTCGCCTTCCACCACCGGACAGGGCGTGACGTTGCCAGTCAGGCCGCTGCACTGCCAGATGATGTCTCCCGTATCGAGGTCGTAGCTGCGAACCATCTTCGACGCGGCCGTGACGACCTGCGTTTTGCCGCTGTGTTCGATGACACGCGGTGTCGCCCAGGCGTTTGGTTCGTCCCGATTCTTCTTCCAGAGTGTGTCGCCGGATTGGGCATCGAGAACTTCGATCGTCGACTGCCGAGCCTGGTCGCGAACGATGACGACGCGTCCTTTGTGGACAACGGGCGAGCAACCTTCACCGAGACTGGCTCCGACGTAGGCCTTGCCCAATTGTCGTTCCCACAACTTCTCCCCATCGAGGTCGTAGCAGTAGAAGCCTGCCGACCCAAACCAACAGTAGAGCCGCTCGCCATCAGTTGTCGGGGATGCGGACGCAAAGTCAGCATCGTTGTGTGTGCCTTCGTGCGGCACATGCTCGCTGGCCGTCTGACGCCAGATTTCTCTGCCAGAGTTCCGGTTAAGACACACAACCTCAAACTTGTAGAACGTATTTGGATGCGTAATGCCGAAGACGCGTTTCGGCTGGTCTTCCGGTTTTGGCCGGTTCGGATCAACACGGCCCGTGTTAATCGCCGTGAGAACGAACACCTTGTCGCCCCAGACGATCGGTGACGCGTTGCCTTTGCCGTCAATCGAAACTTTCCACTTGATGTTCTTGTCTTCGCTCCATTCGAGCGGCGGCTTTGCCGTGCGACTGACGCCATTCGCTTCCGGACCTCGCCATTGGTGCCAGGCGATCCCCTTCGGGTCGATGTCTGAGAAGATTGGCTTGCTGACGTTTCCAGGTCCTGGAAACGCCGCCTTCTTCGCGGAGGGCGAAGGAACTGACTTCGGGGCTGACGCGGACGGTAGTTTCTGTCCGTTGGCTACGTATTCAAGAATTCTGACGAAGGACTGGCCGGCGTTCTTCATTTTCGGCTGCAGACGTCGCTTCTCTTTCCAAAGCCCGCCAACGCGGCTCCGCTGTTCCGGCTTGAGCGCTTCCATTCGCCTGTCGACGTACGGCTGATGCTGTTGCACATCGTAGCTCTCTGGAAGATCCGTCTGGTCAATCCGAGTCAACAATTGGGCCAGATCCCTGTCTTCCGCCGAAGTGCTGGGCACGGCAAGCTTCTTTGAAGTGTCCTCTCGCGTCTGTTGCTGTTTCGTTTCCCAAACGACAGCTTCTGTCAGGACACTGGCGTTGATATCCATCAGTTGTTCGGTCAGACGTTTGGCTACCTCCGGAAAACGCCCGGTGATGTCCTTCTGCTGGCGGGGATCAGCCGACAGGTCATAAAGCTGGAATCGTGTGATGCTTCCCGAGCCGGCCTTGATCAGCGGAATCCATCCTTCCTGAAAGGTATTCAGCATGACGAATTGACTTCGCAGGACGTTCCACTCAGGAGTTTTGATCTCGCTGTTCCACGCGTTATGCCAGAGCTCGGATTGCGACAGTTCACGTTCATGTTTCTTCTCCAGAATCACTTTCATTTCATCCATGATCGCCTGGATCGACTTCTGGTCCCTGGGGTATTCCTTGTCTCGCCGGCCGACCAGTGAATAATTGCCTTCGCGAATCGCCACGACGGGCTGGCTGGTGGGAGAATGCCAGGTGAGCGGCTGGTGACGGTTGAAGTCTGAACGATCGCCGGTCAACAGCGGCGACAAATCCGTCCCGTCGAGATGCACATTGTTCGGCTTCGTCACTCCAGCCAATCCGCAAATCGTCGGCAGAAGATCGAGAGCTCCGGCGGGCGTACTTTCAACGCGTCCACCTTTGATGCCATTTGGCCAGTGAATGATGCCAGGCGTGCGAGTCCCACCTTCCATCAGCGAACCTTTACCGGCTTGAAGGTTGCCGTTCCGCTCGTGGCGATAGCTGCCGTGGTCCGACGTGTAGATGATGATCGTGTTGTCGAGCGAACCGGTCTGCTCAAGCTTCTTCACCAGTCGGGCGATAGCCCGGTCGGTGTTGTCGATCGTCGCGGAATAGATGGCGGCGGGATCGTTGAGGTCACCGTACTGTTGTACGATGTCATCCGGAGCGGCCAACGGAGCGTGCGGTTCGTGAAACCAGATATTGAGGAAGAACGGCCTGTCGTCGTCGCGCTTTTCATCCAGCCAGCCGATTGCTTCGTCCACGACAAGCTGGCACGCGTAACCTTTCAGCTCACCAACACGTTTTCGGTTGCGCCAGAAGTTCGTCGGGTTGCGATGACTTGGTGCGGCGTTCAAGTCGGTCGCGAACCAGTAGTCGAATCCGTGTTCGTCGATCCACGGTTTCTGCATCCTGCGAAACGGTGTTCCAAGATGCCACTTGCCGAGATGAACTGTGTCATAACCGTTCGCTTTCAGATGCTCGGCAATCGTCACTTCACTTTTAAGAAGGTGCATGTTGTGAATGTGGTCTTGAATGACCGTGTACACACCCGTCCGCAAATGATGACGCCCCGTGAGCAACGTGGCTCGCGCTGGTGAACACACCGGAGCTCCCGAATGAAAGTCCGTAAACCGAACACCATTCGCCGCCAGCTTGTCCAACGCTGGCGTCTTCACCGGTCCGCCATCACAGCCGATGTCCTTTGAACCGAGATCGTCAGCCAGCAGGATGACGACATTGGGTTGCTTGACCTCAGCTGAGGCATTCGTAGTCAGCAGCAGCAGTGAGTAACACAACGTGAGGATGGTTTTCATGGTGTTTGAACCGGATCTGATTGCTTTTTCTGTTTGAAGCAGTTTCGAAACTCGTAGCGGAACTCGTCAAGAGTTTCGACGATTTCAGGAGCGCGCCGAAAGTCTAGACGACTTCCGCAACCAGTGAACCAGCCAGGCCCGCCAATCGTGGACACGGAAATATGGGAATCCTGGTCAGATGATGTTTCCCGAATTCCGATTACGAAGACCTGCAAGTTGCATCTCCTGGAGTTCGCAGGCTGTCGGGCATTGTTTAGTTCGCCAGTCGAGTTCGTACTGCGGGCAGGTTCCCGGCGGTGATCATTCGAGCGATTCGGTCAAGCGTTTTTTGGTGTTCGTCGCTGGTCGCTCGTCGTCGTCGCCGCAGAAGTCGAATCGGCAGCTGAAGATCCTCCGGTGTTGGGCTGACGCCGTTGCCAAACTGTGGCTTCCGTACTTCCTGTACGATTTCCAGATCGCGGTAGCCAAATTCCTGGCACGGTTCGATTTGCGTGCCTTCGCCCCAGTCGTTCCACGTGGCGATTTGCACGATGGCGGCGTTCGATGCGGCCGCGCGATTCAGCATGCTGCGGAAGGAGACGCCCCCGTCATCACTAAACCGGCCATAGCTGCTGCTGACGTTCGCCTCAGCATAGATATCGACAAACCGCGGAAAGGCCACCGGAATCGCGTGCGGCCACAGCTTTGAATCTCGGTAGAACTGATCCCACTTCGTTAGAGCGTCAGACGGAACTGGCCAGTCAAACGCGCCGTCTGCGGCCCGACGCCGATAGTGCTGACTGATGTAGGCCACCTTGGCGTCGGTCTGTTTCAGACACTGCGACCATTCTTCGTCCGTCAGTCCCGTCTGGCCGAATGACAACAACAATGGTCTGACACCGAGTTTCACGTACGCGCCGGACTTGAACCAGTACTTGTTCAACCAGCTGATTTCCTTTGCAGCGTGTATCACTCGATCAGTTTCCCGAATGCGTTTCGCTTCGACGAGTGCGGGAATCGTCTGGTCCTCGTAACAGATGACAAACTTCATATTGAGCCGCTCGCACTGCTTCAGCATTTGCGTTGTGCTGTGATTGAGGGCTGCGTAGTCGCGGTGGTCGGTCAGGCCGTACCAGTCGACAATCACACCGTCGATGCCGGCAAGCTTCATCAACAGCAGGTGATACTCAAGCACATGCAGATCTGCTGAGTCGTACGGTCCGATCAATGGATAATATTTTGACGCAATCTCGCGTTTGCCATCGATTTGTTTCGCCGGATCGAAGTGGTTCATCGTCCAGTGCCAACCCCATCGCTTGCTGAACGGCTTCGCCTGATACCACGGCATATAGTGAGCGAGCAGCAATTGAGACTTCGCAGCTTGATCCGTTTCATCCGCGTGCGCTGAGCCATCGAGCAACAGCGCAAACGCGACTGTCAGCAGACAGAGACCTGCTGCGCGTCTCATCGGAGTGTTTCGTGGAACTTGTTCAGTCACTGTTACTTTTTCGGACCTTCTGCAACTCTCGCAACGCGGGTGAGAATCCTGACGAACGAGGCTCCTGGGTTGGGTATGTCGGGATCGAGGCGGCGTTTCTCTTTCCAAAGCTGGCCGACCCGGGCGCGTTGCTCGGGTTTGAGCCCGGCCATGATGCGGTCGACGTACTGCTGGTGATTGTTTCCGTCATAGCCTTTGGGAAGAGGATTCCTGTCGATGCG
>CALGTK010000013.1 GCA_937904325.1 uncultured Planctomyces sp. | reverse complement strand
AACTCCAAACCAATCTGCGTAACTCTTCAATCGTAGAGCGTTGCGTAAGCACGCCTGTCGATCCTTCATAGTGGAATCGTTTTCAGCTTCGGAAGCCTTCGTACGGCGTAAGCATCCTTAACTTTTCCAGATGTGAAAATTACGCCTGACCTCACGTACGGCGTCCGGGCAATCACAATCGATCGCGTTGGAGATTACCGTTAGTTTTGAAGCCCGTAACTGCTGTCGTCGTTAACGCCTGCAAACACCTGTCAACAGACGACTTCCAGCAACGAATACCGAGATTTGATTGAGGACTGCTCGCCTGGTTGTTTTGTCATGGACGCAGACGATGTGTCTGTCTTTTGTCAGATGAACGTCGCCTGCAATCACGTCGGCCTTTTGTTGCCAGGCAAGCCGAAATGCAGACAACGTATTTCTCGAAGCATCGAATGATGCACGACGATTTCCTGACCGTGCGCCGCCGTTCGGGCAGGACAAACAAAAAAGCATCGCATTCTCTGAAAAGCTGCTGGAGAGAAATGACGACTATCACTTTCATAGTTGTACCAGAACGCCTGTCGATTCTCAGTACCCGCCCGGATTCGTGACATCCGCGAATGATGTCACAACGTTTTACAATTATGTGCTCCGACCGTGAACTGTCTGTTTACGAATTAAATGGCGGCCATCTAGCGCCACTGCTGGCGTGGACACGGCACAGACTTGCCGCACAGAATGTCCCAGTCCAGGTTTCAGTTTTCGTGGACTGCCATTGTCTGATAGACCGTCGACAATCGTCGGTTGCGCTCAATCTGTTTCAGAGGGTTAGCTGATGCGAAATCCTTCGCTAGTCGTTGCGGTCCTGCTTGGAATGATCGTCCTGGTTAATAATTCTCCGGCTCCTGCCGAAATGCCAGACGCAAAAGCCGAAATGATGTCAGGTCCGGATTGGATCTGGCTGAGTGCTCGGCGTTCGCCCAATCAGGATGTTGAGTTCCGGAAGAGCTTTGACCTGCCGGAACTGGTTTCGGAAGCCCACCTTCGGTTGGCAGCAGATTTTACCGCTTGCGAAATCACGCTGAATGGAATTCGGGTAACTCGGCTTGACGACTACGGCCCCTGGTTAAATCTTGAAGTGACCGATCAACTGCTGCGTGGCCGGAACGTGATTCAGCTCCGGTGCTGGTCGTCGGAAGGCCCTTCCGCCATTGCGGCGACTCTGACCGTAGTTGGTGCTCAAGACACACAGACCGTTCTTCGGACCGATTCTTCATGGGAGTGTCGTCGGCCCGATCTTGCACGGGATGCTACAAACGGCTCAGTGATCGGAGCGTGGCTGGCCGCTACCAGTCTGGGAACGCTGTCACCGCGATTCTGGAACGTAGCAGATACCAAAGCTCGCATTTCGACGTTTGACGACTACACGCAATGGAAACTCGCCAGTAACGGTGACGAGGAAGAAGACGTGGAGCGGTTCATGACGCTGCCTGGCTTCTCGATTGATCGAATTCGACGTGCAGCACCGGACGAAGGGTCGTGGGTCAGCATGGCCTTCGACCCGCAGGGACGCATCACGGTGGCGCGTGAGGATAAAGGACTGCTTCGCCTGACACTGACGAAGCAGGCGGACGAGGTCCTGATGGTGGAGACGCTTGACGACACGCTGCTGGAATGCCGCGGGCTGCTTTACGCCTATGACTCGCTTTACGCCAACGCGAATAACTCGAAAGGTATGTACCGATTACGCGACACAAACGGCGATGATCGTTTCGATGAAGTGATGCTGCTGCGTGAATTTCCGGGCACGGTCGGACACGGTCGCAATGACCTGGTATTGGGACCAGACGGGCTGATCTACAGCATCCACGGAGATGCGGTCGTGGTCCCGACGGACAACATCGTCGATCGAACCTCTCCATTGCGGGAAACACGCCGTGGCAAGCCAGAACGTGAAGGCCACTTGCTCCGCACGAATCAGGCAGGCACTCACTGGGAATTAATCGCAGCGGGATTGCGAAACCCATTCGGACTCGATTTTAACACTGACGGCGAGTTGTTCACGTACGATGCGGATGCCGAATTCGACATGGGAGCCCCCTGGTATCGACCGACGAGGCTGGACCATCTGGTATCAGGAGCAGACTTCGGTTGGCGAGGGCGCACGAAAAGCTGGCCACCTTACCGGCTGGATCATCCAGACAACGCACTGCCGGTTGTGGACATTGGAAAAGGTTCGCCGACTGCCGTCAAAGCGGGAACACGCAGCTCATTCCCACCTGACTATCAGAACGCGATGTTCGTACTCGACTGGGCCTACGGCCGGATCGTTGCCTGCCACCTTTACCCGCGTGGAGCCGGGTATGTGTGCCGTCCTGAAACGTTTCTCAAGGGCCGACCGCTTAACGTTACCGATCTGGACTTCGGGCCGGACGGAAGCATGTACGTCATCACGGGTGGGCGCAAAACGCAATCCGTGCTCTACCGAATTCGTTATACCGGACCAGAGCTATCAACTATCGAAGAAACATTACAGGAGAATGCTCGCCGAGAGTTTTCTCTGAAGCAACGACTCAAACGCCGGAAGCTGGAGCATCTTCACGTTAAATCGGCGCAAATGGCTAATGTAGTGCCTGTGGCCTGGGCCAGCATTGGCAGCGACGACCCGAGTATTCGACAGGCAGCTCGCGTCGCTGTTGAGCATCAGCCTGTTGATGCGTGGAGAACCCTGGCTCTGAACGAATCCGATCCCGGCCGACAGATCGTGGGGATGCTCGCTTTGTCACGCAATGGTGATCCAGCAGATCGATCACTGATTCTGCAACGGTTGAATTCTCTGTCTGTTGATAAATTGTCCGCGTTTAATCAGTTGTCGATCCTGCAGACCTACTCACTGTGCCTGACGGGCGAACAATCGCTGAATACAGTACTTGTTAATCGAACTGGAAAACGACTGTCGAAATGGCTGTGTCTGGAAATGGAACGAGCATCCCACGCTCCGACGGGTTCTGGGGCCGGCGTCATCCGTAAATTGGCACACCAAGTGATTCAGCTCGGGAGTGTCGAGTCTCTTTCCCAAGTCTTCGATCTTCTGACACGATCAAAAACTCATGAGGAACAAATCGACTATCTGTTCATGCTGCGAGACATTCACAACGGTTGTACAAACGAAAGTCGCCGTCTGTACTTTGAAACGCTGCGTGAGGTTGAGCAGACGGTCGTTGGTGGCGACGGAATGCCCGGATTCCTGAAGCAAATCCGTGAAGAAGCGGTACAGGCTCTGACAGAATCCGAGCGAAAAGAACTGGCGGATATCATCGAATCGTCCAGCGAAATTCAGCCACCAGCGCCTGGTACTCGTCCTTTTGTTCGAGAATGGAAGCTCGAGGACATTGATGAAATTCTCGCGGTGGCGGACTCGACAACGAGTTCGCAACGCGGGCAGGAATTATTTAACGCTGCCTCGTGCAGTCGCTGTCATCGCAGCGGCCGACTCGGACACTTTGTGGGACCTGATCTGACATCGATCGCTCGGCGGTTTAGTCGCCGAGACATTCTGGCATCGATGTTAAATCCGTCGCTGGTCGTCGCTGAGAAGTACCGCAACGTGCAGCTAGTGACGACAGATGGCCGTACGATCATCGGACGCCCTGTCAGTAGCGGTGACTACCGCTCGCCTGCCATTCAAATTGCGACTGACCCACTGAATCCAACAGAGATCGTCGAGATCTCAAAGATCGACATTGAGGTTCATCGCGACTCCTCGCTTTCACCGATGCCGACAGGGCTGCTCAATACATTGACGAAATCAGAGATCCATGATCTGCTCGCGTTCCTCGAAGCCTCGGCGACTCCGTGACGAGGACGGCGATTGATCACTCGGCGCACACATGCAACACTGGATGAAACAGAACTCGTGCCGCAGCAGGCACATTCACCGGTATGGATCATTGTCATGCGATTTCTGCTCATCATGATTGCCGCGTCATCGATTCCGCAGGTGCAGGCTGACTGGCCTCAGTTTCGAGGGCCGGGCGGCCATGGGATTGCCCATGAGTCAAACATCCCATTGCAGTGGAGTGGTGCCAACCACGTGCGATGGGTTGCGGATGTTCCT
>CALGTK010000012.1 GCA_937904325.1 uncultured Planctomyces sp. | reverse complement strand
TATTACAGGCACAGCCGCGTCAATCGACTCACCTCGAGGACAGCCTGAATGTAGGGGCTGCGACCAGCAAGAGATGACGGTAGCGTTAGAGGGCTGTGCACCATACCTGCAAGGATTGTGTGCGACTGATGGATCGTTAGTCCCAATTGGAGATTGGCGTGGCGGCTGCCAGAGTTGGTAGTGCGGCTGTGCCAGGGCGATCGGCAGGTTGAAATGTCACTGCCAGAACGAATCAGGAAACGCCCAGCAATGGCCATGAGCCGAACGCAATTTCCAGTATCAACTCGCTATGCAAAGGCGGGTATGCGGCGGCGCGGAGTCGTGACGCTGGAGTTGATCGTCGTCACACCAATCATCGCGATCATGCTGAGTGCCGTCGTTGAGTTTGGCGTACTTCTCGCCAGCCTGGAGAATGTCTCCGCATCTGTCCGAGCCGGGGCGAAGGTGGCCTCAGAGTTGTCGACGGCCGAGCTTGCAAGTGCCATGACGGCCGATAATGTCGACAAGGTGCAGATAGCGGTCGATCGAGTACTGGTCTCGGCCGGAATGGTTTCCTGCATGGTCATTCTTGAGCACAATCCGAACTGCGCCGGTCTGGTAGCCGCTACAAAGACAACGGGGGTCTGTGCGGGCTGTGCAGCGCCGGCTGCAGCATTGCCTGGCACGGGCGTCATTCCTGGCGGGGCGGTCCGCGTCACTGTTTGTGTTGATGCGGCGACTGCTGCTCCCAATCTTCTGTCAACGTTTGGCTATGACTTGAGTGGCACAGTAATCAGCGAGGCGATCACCTTGCCCTACGAAAACTGTCCGTAAGTCCATGAAAAATAACGACGTCTGTTCAACTTCGAAGATTAATGCACCATGCAGCGACTGACGAACAATTCGTACTCCGGTAAATCGTTCGCTCAGCGTGCGCGAGCGGCGAAACTGCAGAGTGCACACGCATCGTTTCGCAGTGGTGTTGCGGTCATGTGGTTGATTGCTGCTGCGCCGGCGGTCCTGATCATGCTCTGTGTAATGGTCGAAGTCGGACATGTCTGGAACGCTCGCATTAAACTGGAAGTCGCTTTGGAAGCCGCAGCTTTAGCAGGTGTCCAGACATGGGCTGATGCATCGGCTGCCGATGCTCATGCCGCACCGGGAGCGTTTGCGAAGACTTCGGCCGCTCGTGATGCCGCGGTCGCGGCCGCGGGGGCCAATACGATTTCCGGGACCGGAATTGTCCTGGACCGGAACGAAACAGCCGACGGTTTAGATACAGCCTACGACAACACGAACTGCACTGGTGATATTATTCTAGGTGGGTTTCCGGTTGCGGGAGGGACAGCTTTTAATGCGTCCGCTGCTGTCAGTTGCGGCGGTGCCGATGTGGATTTTTCCGTGCTGGCTCAGGACACGCTTTCGGTGACAGCAATCTGTCAGAACCTTTTTGGCGTTCCGATTGGCCCGTTTACGGTGAGCGGTCGGTCGATTGCGACATCACGATGTACAGGGGGCGGTGCGACGACTGTCGAGAATCCTCAGCTTGTCCGAGTCACAGGCGTCACCTGTCCGTAAGTTAACAGGCTGCAGAACACCCAGACTTTCAGTTCTGACGGAGCTTAAAGAGAAAGCGGAGAAGGGAGCATCTTATGAGAAGTACATACCGAATCCAGCAGACAGTACGGCGTCAGCGGCGTCGCTCGGGAGCGGTGTTTCTCGAGTTCGTGGTGGCGATGCCGATTCTTTTCTTTGCGTTTCTGGCGGTGTTTGAGTTCTCGTTCGCGATGATTGCAGTCGATACGTCAACGACGGCAGTCGTTCAGGGGGCTCGTGAGGGGGCGTTTCAATACGATCCGGCAGTTGTGTTCGATAATAATGTTGCAGGAACCGGTATCGGATTGGGGACTGATCCGTCGGTCAACGACGACATCGCGGATCAGGTAGCGCTGGCGATGGATGAATACCTGAGCGTGATCAACGTCGAGATTCGCCAGAACGGCGTCGACGACGACACAGACAAACCCAACGCGTATGTGCAGATTGTGCGTGGCGGAGTGATGGCCGAGCGGGGTGACGCGACGCTGACATGTAACGCGACGGGAGCGGCACCAGCAGCGAACGAGATCGTTGTCACGCTTTGTTATCCGCTGACCAGCACCAGCAATGGCATCCCGGTTCCAGACTTCCTGTCAACGGCTGGCTTCTCGTTGTCGACATATCGTTTCGAAGCGACATCACGAGCGTTGCTTGAGTAGTCCTGCAAGTCGAGGAGATCAGCCATGACTGACACATCCCAATTCATTGCCGGATTCATGGCCTGGGTCGCGCAGTTTGTTGTTGTGTCAACGCTCTTGATGGTCGTTACGCACTTGTTCGCGAAGAAACGACGTGCGCAGAAGCGTCGCGCTGAGGTACTGAAGTCCGAGCGAGTCGCCGTGAAGCCTGAGCCCGAAGCTCTCGAAACTGCTACTGTCAGCTGACTCTGGTTTGAGTCACGTCCCGCGCTAAGCGGAATCCTCGTGCTTGACGCAACGGGTTCGCGTGCCGCAGAAAACAAAAAGGCAGGAACACGGGAAGGTAAGTCCTGCCTGCATCCCTGCCGTAGTTCCTGACTCTGCAGCGGGTTCGTGTGACTACCTTGAAGTCGTGTTTACAGGGACTTCGCCGAGCAGTCCGCCCTGGCTGTTGGGCTGAGCTGATTCGTTAGCGCTGGCTGCAAGAGGCACTTCGGCATTGCCGTCATTTACCGCTTCGATGGATGCCTGAGCATCTGATTTTTTGCGGTCTTTCCCGTCAACCTGATGGTCAACTGGATCCTGGTAATCGACGAATTTCGAGCCACCCATGAACGTGGTAGTTTCACCCTTTGCATTCTTCAGTCTAACGGGCGGGATCTCGTAGCTCTGATTCAGGCTGCCGATTGCTCGTCGCAAGTCTTTGAGTTCACTCAGGACGGATCGCTGCAGATTGGTCGCGTCCGGATCCAGTTGATGATGCAGCTCGTCGATGCGGGCTCGGTGAACTTCGTTTTCAGAATTTACCAGAGCGTCGATCGATTTCGTACTGGCTCCGGCGTCTTTCAGAGCCTTTGTGGTGGCATCCAGATTCTTGAGCTGTGTGGCGTGTCGTTTCTTTTCGGCGTTGATCTGCTGCTGCGTGTCTTCCTGCTGACGGGTGAGAGCGGCGTCATCAGCAACCGAACTGCGGGTCACGGTGTACCAGCATCCTGCGGCGGCCACAGCCACCAGCACCAGTAACACTCGGGTTCGCTTCTTCATGTCCTGATTCTCCTGTGTGAGAGTTGCCGTCGAAGCGGTTTAGTTGAAGCTTCCGCTCCATTCCGACAGACCAGTTTTCCCGGAATTTCCAAGTCGTGCCCGCGAAGGCGGGCACCTCGTTGCTTTGTGCGGGCCGGATCAAGTGACGCCGCTCCGGCACATCGTCGTTCTTAATTGAAGTTACAAACGCCGGGACATCACCACTTCGCTTCCCGGTCGGGCCTGTGTGTTCTGCATCGATCTGCCGACCGAAACAAGCTGGTTGTTTGTTGGTTCCAGCAGACGTCTCCCGCAGGTGCTGATCAAACGCCGCTGGATCATCGTTTCAGAGTTTATCGTCGAGACATGCTCTATCGGAATACCTGAACGGCGTCACCTGACATATTCGTCCAGAATGCCAAACCCGCGCAAACCTCGCCTCTTCCTGCGGGAAAGATCAGCGTGCATCATCCGTCTCCCGGAGTGGTCGCCAGGAACAAACGGGTACGCGTTTTCGATCAGCAAAGGCAATGGGAATCCTCCATTTTGCCAGCAACCAGGCTGTTCTGTACGGATGCTGGCAGTGTGTGATGGAGATATTTCGGATTTTGGAATCTGTTCAAATTAACTGAAAAAATTCGGTGCCTGGACGGTCCGGAATTCTGGTGATTCGAATGTGGGTCGCTGTTTTCATTCTTCTGTGGCAGTTTCTGGTGTGTGAATCTTCCGAAACTTCCCAAAGTGCCTGAATAGGCACGGCATGTGTATATGTCGTGTTGGTGATATTTTGATACCTGCAATTTTGTTGTCTCGAGATGTGCTGTGTTATCTCTCAAGTGATGTGCAGGAAATGGTTTAAGTGTTTGGATGGGAGCGTTTCGGTTTAACTCTCAGTGTCAACTCGCGCTCACTGTCTACTGTCTACGGTTACTCCGATAGACAGTGTACGTATGGGCATGTCTACGGCGGGTAGTTTTTTCAGGGGGTGATGGCTGGGAGTGGAATCAGGTGGCTTGCAGATCGAGCGACTTGAGTCATTTCGGTGCCGGCGAAGTCAGCAAACATTGCGGACTGACATGCAGGGATTGAACAACAAGTGATTTCAGGCGTGCGTCGAGATTGACGCAGGTCTCACGGATAGCGGCAGACAGAGCTGCGGCCAGGAATGGCGTCAGCGGCAAACAGACACCTTTGATTGGATCTTTGAAGGACTTATCGAATGATTCTCAGTTCATGGTTGACGACAGTTTCTAACAGGATTCGCAACGCCAGTGCCCGAAAGCGACTCAGTCGTCGTTTTAAGGGGAATCGCTTTACTCAGCCGGCGGGAGTGCTGGGGCGTTCGACCTCTTACGCTCGACCGAGCGGGGACATTCGTGAGTCATTGTGGCACACGTTTGACGTAGCTCCACGGTTCACTCGGGACAGCCGTCGCTTCCAGCGCCAGGCATGGAATACGTCAGACGTAGCTGAGGTGACCGAACTGCTGGAAGACCGGACACTGCTGACGATCATCGGAACGATTGACTCTGCGGGCAACCTGGTCATCAACAGCGACGGCGATGCCGATGATATCGCGATCAATGTGACCAGCGACGTCTATACGATTTCGTCGACGACCGATACAACGATCGACATCACCGATAACAGCGGCAACTCCATCGTAGTCGGTAATAACACCGATGCTGTATCTGTCGGTCGCATGGACGAGGCTGGGGATGTCACGTCGATCGTCATCAACATGGGTGATGGCAACGACACTGTGACACTGTCCGAAGGCGGCGGCGGATTCGACGCGAATCTGGCGATCAATGGCGGAGCAGATTCCGATGCGGTGTCCTTTGCGACTGCGTTCAACATCGGCGCGAACAACCTGAGTGTTATGGC
>CALGTK010000011.1 GCA_937904325.1 uncultured Planctomyces sp. | reverse complement strand
GTCAGGCCTGCCTGAGTTCTCAGAAACACCTGCTGAATTGTGCCAACAGGTTCAGCTCGACTCTACTGTGCGAAATAAAGCAGTTGCGGCCGGAAGCATGAATCAGGATTCTCCGCTGCGGTTGCAGGTCGCTTCGCTGTTCACGAGAAGTTGGTAACAAGGTCGCTCCAATGAAGACTCCGCTTGTCATAAATGATTTCATTGACCGAGCTGCTTTCGTTTTCCGTGAGCGAAAGGGGATCATCGATGAAGACGATCAGCCGGGCGGCTCGCTGGGGGAGCTGACGAATTCCGATGTTGACCGAATGTCCAAATCAATGGCCGCAGCGCTGGACGAGCTTGGAATCGGATTCGGAGAGCGAGTTGCCATTGTATCAAAGAATGCGGCACGAATGCTGATTTCGTTCTTTGGAGTGACCAGTCATGGACGAATTCTGGTGCCGATCAACTTTCGCCTGCAGCGGAGCGAAATTACCTACATTGTCCAGCACAGCGACGCATCGCTGTTACTGATTGATCCTGAACTCGAAGAAATGCTGGCGGACGTCCCGTGTCCGAAAACAATCGTTCTGAATGGGGAGAGTGACGACCTGCTCTTTCGAAATACTTCCACCCCTGCTGCCTGTCACAGCGACGAAGACGCACTCGCCACGATTAATTACACAAGCGGAACGACGGCTCGTCCCAAAGGAGTGCAACTGACTCACCGAAACCTGTGGATCAACGCAACGGTGTTCGGTCTGCACACCGGAGTAAACGAGCGTGACGTTTATCTTCACACGCTGCCGATGTTTCATTGCAACGGGTGGGGCATGCCGTTCGTTCTGGCCGGCATGGGAGCACAGCAGATCGTACTGCGACAGGTTGACGGCCAGAGAATTCTACAACTTATCGAGCAGCACGGCGTCACGCTGCTGTGTGGAGCTCCGACTGTCGCCGTGATGATTCTGCAGGCAGCCCAGACGTGGGATGGACCGATCCCCGGTCACGGTCGAGTTCGAATCGTCGTCGCCGGCGCGCCACCCCCGACAGAGGTCATCCTGCGAATCCAAAACGAACTCGGATGGGAATTTATTCAGATTTACGGTTTAACTGAAACGTCTCCACTGCTAACCGTTAACCGGGAACGTTCTGAAGACGACCAATTAGAACCCGAGACGCGTGCCCGCAAACTGGGTCGAGCCGGTGCTCCTGCTCTGGGTGTTTCGCTTAAAACGGATCATGACGGAGAAGTTCTGGCACGCGGCAACGTCGTACTCGACGCCTACTGGAGCGATCCGGATGCAACTGCGAGGGCCCTGAAAGATGACTGGTTCCACACGGGCGACGGAGGAACTATCGACACTGAGGGTTTCCTGACGATCTCCGATCGCAAAAAAGATGTCATCATTACTGGCGGAGAGAATGTCTCATCGATCGAAGTGGAAGACACTTTGTTCTCTCACCCCGCGGTTGCCGAAGTCGCCGTCGTCGCGACTCCCGACAGAAAATGGGGCGAGACAGTAACCGCTCTCGTCGTACTGAAACCAGAATCCACCGCGAACGAATCTGAATTGATCGAGTATTCGCGCAGTCGGCTGGCTCATTTCAAATGTCCGACGTCGGTCATCTTTCGACCAGAATTGCCACGTACAGCAACAGGAAAGTTGCAGAAGTACAAACTGCGAGAGTCGCTCTGGACTGATGATAAATGATTGACTCGTCAACCAGTTGGCTTACCACGCAGTCCAGCCACCATCAACGAGCAGGTTCTGGCCAGTGATGTAGCTTCCGGCGTCGCTGGCTAACAGCAGCAGTGAACCTTTCAGCTCGTAAGGCTCGCCCATTCGCTGCATCGGCAACTTTGACTTGAGTCGTGCAACCATTTCGGTTGGTGCCTTCTCAGAAGGAAATGGGCCGGGACTCAGGCAGTTGACTCGCACTCCGTCCTTTGCCCAGTAGCAGGCGAGGTGCCGCGTCATGTGAATGATGCCACCTTTCAACGCGTGATACTGGACCGGGCTGGCCGTGCAGACATCTTCGTAGGCGTCGGGGTAAGAACCGACGACTCCGTACATGGACCCGATCATGACCACCGCACCGGATTCGTCGCGTTTAACGATGTGATCTCGAAATCGCCGAGCGAGCAGAAAATAGCCGGTGACGTTCCTCAAGTCCTCACTGAAAGCCTGCCCGGTGACATCCGTCAGGTCGAGCGCATGGCCCTGCTGTCCGTTGTTAATAAGAATGTCGACCTGACCGGCCGATTTGACGGCGTCGTCGAATCCAGCGTTAAGAGACTCTTCGTCCAACTGGTCGAGCTGAACGCCAAAATGCAATGCCCCGTCAGGTGATGGTAGTTCTTCCGCAATCCGGTCAGCGCGAGCTTTGTCGCGACTGGCGATGACGACGCTCGCTCCGGCCTCGGCCAATGCTCGGGAAAACGACTTTCCGAGGAAGCCCGACCCACCCGTAATTAACGCGACACGGTCACTAAGATCAAAAAGACTTTGGATGGATGGTTCTGTCATAGGTGTTTCCAGCTTTCCGTATCGACTGATTCCAAAGCGGCCAGATTCACTCGCAAAGTCTGCAGACCTTCAGCCAACGAGCATGCGGCTTCAGAATGACCGTCGAGTTGCGAAAGAAACGCACGAGCCTGCAACACTAACAAGTCATCACGCTCGAGTGAAAACTGCTCTTCAATCTGCCAGTCCGAATCCGGCTCAACGCACGACGACCAACTGGCGTGGTGGCCTTCGTACCGGACGGAGCCGCGTTCGCAGAGAATCGTCAGCGTCGATTCATTCGCCGGCTGATGCTGATTCAAACTGAACGAGCCAGGCACGGAACGATGCCGCGTGATGAGATGCACGGTATCCTCAACGTCGACACCTTCAAGCACGCAGTGTTCGGCATCAGCAACCAGCCTGGTCACTGGCCCGACCAGCCACTCAGCAGCGTTGACCATGTGCGTCAGTGCGTCCTGAATCGCTCCACCACCCGTTTCGTGCCGTGTGTAATAAGTCTCGCGATATGCAGGTCGGTAGAACGGAAAATGCTGCCCGCCAGAATAAACCATCTGAACGGGACGACCAAATCGCCCGGAGTCGATCGCCACCTTTATCGCATGTAAGGCCGGATGCTGACGCATCACATACGCAATTGAAACCGGCAGGTTCTGAGACTCGATCAACTCAGCCAGCTGGTCAACTCCGTGGGGCGACGTGCTGAGCGGCTTTTCGATCAGCAGACCCACTCCGCGTTTCGCGAGTTGTGTTGCCATGAGAATGTGAAGGTGAGCCGGCGTGCAGATCACCGCTCCATCAAACTCTGCTTCGAGCGCCGCATCAAATGCTGAAAACACATTGCTGAGTTTGTAATTCTCAGCCAGTCTCTCCCGGACGTCCTGCCGAGTCTCGCACAGTGAGACTTCGGCCTGCCCGGTGTTGAGAAAGCAACGGGCGTGTCGCTCGCCGATCGAGCCTCCGCCGACTACAAGTATCCGCTTCACGTTGTGACTCCAGGCTGTGCGTGTCGTTGGACAGGTAGTAGATTCAACTGCGTAGATTCTGAAAGACTTGATCCCCAGAATACAGAGTACAGCACCATCAATTTCAAGGACGTAACATGAACGAAATCCGAATTGGCGTGATCGGCTCCGGCTTCATGGGTCGCACACATGTTGACGCGGCCAGCAAAATCGAGTCTACGATTCCGGTCGCGGTGACCAGCGGACGCCGAGCAAAGAAACTTGCCGCCGATTACGGCATTGATCACGAACCCGATGTCAAAGCGCTGGTTCAACGTGATGATATCGATGCCGTAGTCATTTCGACGCCCCATTGGCTTCACTACGAGGAAGTCATGCTCGCGGCCAATGCCGGTAAGCATGTGCTTGTCGAAAAACCAATGGCGACCTCGCTCGAACATTGCGACCAGATGATCACTGCATGTAAGGACCACGGTTTGACGCTTTCTGTCGGCTATCACCAGCGGTTTCGCGAGTCCAACTACACAACTCGCAACCTGATTCAAGCTGGTGAGATCGGCCATATCCGCTGCATTCAGATGTCGGCGTTGTTCGACATCACCGCGTTGCGCAGCGATCCCGGATTCGGCGGAAACTGGGACTGGTGGACGAACCCTTTGGCGATGGCCCATTTAATGAACAGCGCTCCGCATAACATTGATCTACTTCGCTGGTGGCTGGGAAGTGATCTCGTGAATGTGTCCGCACAGTGCGGAACGTATCGAGAAGACAACCCGAATGAAAACACTACGATGGCGTTACTGAAGTTCGACTCCGACGCGACGTCGACCTACTGGTCATCCAGCGTTCTGCCGTCGCCCGGATTTCCCGACGAAGAATTTCGGTTCCGCATCATGGGCGATAGTGGAATCATCGATTTGAATCCGTACGGCCAGTTGAATATCAGCCGCGCAGGAAAGATGGAGACCGTTTTCGAACAGCCGAAAGTCGGGCATGAAGAGGCTGACTCAGCGTTTGCCATGCCGAGGATGCAGGCGTACTGCGACCAGATTCAGGGATTCGTTAATTCAATCAACGGTTCGCCCGGAGGAGAAGGCACTGCAGAAGACGGACGTGCAGGAGTTGAAGCGGTGCTCGCCATGCTCCAATCTTCCAGAAACCAACAGACAACCACAATAAAGAAAGACGCTTGATGTCCGAGACGAAGATTTCCGCAAAGGAACTGCGATCTTTCAGCCAGCAGATTTTTGAGGCCGCCGGAGTCAACTCAATCGATGCCGAATACGCGACAGACGTGTTAATCTGGGCGAGTCTGCGCGGCGTCGACACGCACGGAATTCGTAACCTGAAACGTTACTACATCGACACCGCTGGCGGAGTCGGACGACGCGACGGTGTGATTTGTTTCGGTGCCGAACTGACCACCGATTACGAATCGCCGACCACCGCTGCTCTGAACGCGAATTATGGCCTCGGACTGTCCGTGTCGGTTCGAGCAATGAATCTGGCAATCAAAAAAGCAAACGAAACCGGTGTAGGAATCGTGAGCGTCCGTAACTCAACGCACTTCGGACCGGCCGGCTACTTCGCTCACATGGCCGCGCAGCAGGACATGCTCGGGTTTGCATCGACCGGTTATCTATTCGCGAATGGACAGCCGAAATCGGTCGTTCCGTTTGGTGGTCTGCTTCCCATGCTGTCAACAAATCCGCTGGCGATGGCCTGCCCAGGAGCAAACGGCCCTGATTTCGTTCTCGACATGGCAACTTCGGTCGTTCCGGTAAACCGTGTGGAGATGCTGGAAGAACTTGGAAAGGCAATTCCAGCCGGTTGGTCACTCGATGAAAACCATCAGACGACAGACAACCCCGACAAAGTACAAAAAATGGAACCACTTGGCGGCGCGACGACGTACGGAGGACACAAAGGGTTTGGTCTCGCCGTGGCCGGATGGATTTTGACGGGACTGATATCTGGAGCCTGGAGGACTAATCCGCATTCCGATCGAGTCCTCGGCGACAACTCTGAAACGAAACATGGCTTCGCTCAGGAAGGCATTGCACACAGTTTCGCCGCGGTTCGACTCGACCAGTTCGGCGATCCGGCATTTATCAAGCAGGGCCTCGATGCGATGACTCAAACATTCAACGATTCGCCGGCAGCACCTGGCTTTGACCGCGTCATAATTCCTGGTCAACTGGAAGCGGAAACGGAAGTCGAACGTCACGAAAATGGCATTCCACTTTCGCCTTCAACCGCGGCCGACCTGCGCAGCCTGTCAGAAGAGTTTGGCATTCCGTTGAAAATCCAAGCCCTGGCATGAACAGCAGGCAGGAACAAGCCGACACAGAACTCACGGGTTCGAAATGGCGAAGAAGGCGTGATGCCTAAGCGAAAGAAAAAGAAATCACAGAAACTTCAGGAGTGCGGAGCGGCGGCGGGCGAGGTGATCATCAAGGACGACCAGAATCATAGTGCGCTGGAATCCCGGATCCTTGTCGTCGCCCTTCTGACAGCAACCTTCATCTGGTCGTGCAGCCCGATGATGGGCTTTGACATCTGGTGGCATCTGAAGACCGGGCAATTGATCCTTGAGCAGTACACGCTGCCTTTCGTTGACTGGTTTACCTATTCGGATTCTGAAGCTGCGTGGGTGGATCTGCACTGGGGATTCCAGATTCTGGCCGCAGCCACCTACGCCGCTGGTGGAGTAGCACTGCTCGTTCTGGCCAAAGCTGCATTAATTACCACCACCGTCGCCATCGGAGTCTTTGCTACCGGAGCAAAGCTTGACTGTTGCATTCGCGTGGGAGTCTGGTCGCTCGTCGCCGTTGTTCTAACGGGTCGAGGCATCGTCCGGCCCGAGATTCTTTCGCTCATGTTTCTGGCAGCGTGGCTGGCCACCCTGCTTCGATCCAACCGTAACCCAAAGCTGTTGTGGCTGCTTCCACCGCTAATGGTTGTCTGGGTAAACTGTCACGCGTTGTTCGTGTTCGGGCTGGTCGTTTCTGGCTGCTGGATTGTGGACGTGGGTCTTCGTCAGCTTGCTTCCGGTCGTTGGGGGCTGGCAAGACTCGAAGAAGAAACGGCCGGTGCTCAGCAATTGATTATTGTAGGATCGTTGCTCGCAATCGCGTGTCTGATCAATCCGTACTTCGAAGAGGGGGCATTGTTTCCGCTCGTGCTCTTTCGAAAGCTGTCGATCGACGAGGCGTTCTACTCGGTGCGAGTCGACGAATTTACTTCGCCAGCCGCGTTCTTTGGTCAGATTGGTGTCCGAAGTCTCCATCTGAATACCGCGGCGATTCTGTGGTTACTTGCCGCAGCGAGTTTCCTCTGGCTGGCAACCTGGTGTCGAATCAGCGTTTTCCGTGGACTGCTGTTCGTCGCCTTCTCGTATCTCGGCTTCAAGATGATGCGAAACCTCAGCCCAGCCGCCGTGGTAAGTGGACTGGTTCTGTGCGAAAATATTTCCGAGCTCGTTCAGCTCCGAAGAGTCCGCGATGCTTCCGGAAACGGAGTTCCGGCAATGGACGGACAGCCTGAGTGCAAATTTCATTCTCAACGGCGATGTGCGATTGCCGTTTCTGTCATTCTGTCTGGACTGGCCGCCAGCCATTTGACGGGTCATTGGGGACGACTCACCGGACTCGGCGATCAATTTGCGATTAGCGAGGAAACGGCGTGGTACTCACATGAAGCTGCGAAGTTTGCCGGGCAGCCTGGGTTTCCTGCCCGAGCCATCGTTGCCAGTTTCGGGCAGGCGGCAGTCTACGAATTCCACAATGGGCCGACACATCGAGTGCTGATGGACGGAAGACTTGAAGTCTGCACTCGCGAAACCTTCGAATTCTATGAAGCCATCCTGCTGAAGATGGGGCAAGGCGATCCCGCCTGGCAGAACTTACCTGGGGTTCTTGATGCACAAGGGCGGTTGCCAGTGATCATCCTGGACAGTCGGACCGCTCGAAATGAGATCAACGGAATGTTCCGGTTGCCGAACTGGCGGATGGTTTTTGCTGATTCCGCTGCAGCGGTCTTCATCACTCGCGACCTTGCCGATCAACTCGGACTGGCCCCAGTCGATCCGGCGCCCCTGGCGCGCCCGCCAGGTTAAGCTGGCACAACCCGGCGGCAGTCACGTCCATTTGTGTATAACGGAACTTCGAAGCTGGGTGACGTTTTCGTACCAACTTGAGCCGCAAACACAGTCTGGCGACACCTCAACGCCAAATGAGTTTACTCGACTTTCGCCGCAGCACAGGCGAATTCCAAACGCACTGTCACTTTACCATCGACGCTCACTTTTCCTTTCAGAAAAAAGGCATTGGACACTCTCTCGGTCAACTCAACTTCGATGTCCAGAGTGTCGCCAGGCTTAACCATCGCGCGAAACTTTGTGTTGTTGACTCGTGTCACGACGGGCACCTGCCCCTCACCGACTTGCTGGGTTTTCGCGATCAAAATCGCCCCCGCCTGAAATGCGGCTTCAAGCTGCAGGACGCCGGGCAAAATCGGAAAATGCGGGTAGTGACCGCGGAAGACGTCCAGTTCTTCCTCGATCTTCTTCTTTGCGTGAATCCGTTGGTCGTCGATTTCGACTACTTCATCGATCCAGAGAAACGGATCGCGGTGAGGAATCAGGGCTTCGATATCAGTTCTATTCATTTTGTCACATCAGCTGAAGATTGATTGGTGGTCGGAAGGAATCTGAATGGTTTCAGGGTGTCGACATCGCTGGGTCGAGTCCGTCGGCTTCTGATGAATGGCCACCCGATTGCAGTACTCTTATGTTCTGAAGCGTCTGCCCGACACACTCCTTTGCATGTTGTTGGGCTGCCAGCCTTCGCAACTCTTCGCAGACCCGCAGCAACTACTTTTCAAAGGTCTGAGCGTCCCCGTCGCCAATCGCGTCAAGCAGTTAAGTAGCGTCGTTCACCTTAGCTTCTTTGTAATTTCCGACGGGGCATGGCAAAAACCGTCTGCCAGATTGAGCGCAGCGCTGCACTCGAAAACATTCACCTCTGGCTACCGGAACAACACCGCGTTCATTCCGGTCTGGTGACTACTCCTACTTCTTCAAATCTGGAAGATCGTACTGGTCCCTCAGTCGAGCCAGTTCACCCTTCATCGAAACCAACACTTCTGAGTAGGCGGGACTTCCCGACACGTCGACCATTTCTGTCGGATCGTTCTTCAAATCATACAGATTGAAGCCGTCGTTCGAATAGAAGTTGATGAGTTTGTATCGGTCGTTGCGAACTCCCTCATGACGAGGCACCCGATGCTCGCCGCCGTGCTCGTAGTAGTGATAGTAGACCGCGTCCCGCCACTTCGCCGTCTCTGGTCTCTCAAGCACCGGAACCAGACTCTTTCCCTGCACTTCCAAGGGAACTTCCAGCCCGGCAACATCCAGAAACGTCGGCGCGTAGTCTATATTCTGGATCAGCTTCTCACACCGCGTGCCGGGCTTGACATGCCCCGGCCAACGAACCAGGAACGGCATCTTGAGCGACTCTTCAAACATCCACCGCTTGTCGTACCATCCATGCTCGCCCAGATAAAAACCCTGGTCTGAGCTGTAAATAACAATCGTATTCTCAGCCAGTCCATGTTCGTCCAGATAGTCGAGGACACGCCCAACATTCTCATCAACTGAATCAATACAGCGAAGATAGTTCTTGATGTATCGCTGATATTTCCATCGAACAAGATCCTTACCGGTCGGCGGTTTTTCCAGGAACGCCTGATTCCGCGGCAGATAGGCAGCATCCCAGACCAGCTTCTGAGCGGGCGTCATACGACGGTACTCACCGTCTTTGAGCCGTTGTTCACGAGCGGTCGCGAATGGGACCGGCAGATGCACCTTCAAGTCGTAGTGGTAATAAAAATGCTTGTCGATTGACATTGCATTACCAGCTAACGTCTCGCTGCGATTGGCCCACTCGTCAAATAACGTCGCTGGTTCAGGGATTTCGACGTCCTCGTACCGCTTCAGATGTTTCAGTTCGGGGGCCCACGTTCTGTGAGGAGCCTTGTGCTGGCACATCAGCAGGAACGGTTTTTCGTCGTCGCGCCGCGCCAGCCAGTCCAATGCGAGATCAGTCGTAATCGTTGTGCAGTACCCTTCAATCTGCCGCCGACCATTCTTCCCGATGAACAAAGGATTGTAGTAAGAGCCCTGTCCCGGCAGGATTTCCCAATGATCGAACCCGGTCGGGTCTGAATTGAGATGCCACTTCCCAACCAGGGCCGTCTGGTACCCGGACTTCTGCAGCACCTGTGGGAACGTAAACTGCGAACCATCAAACGGCCCTCGTCCATTTGAATAGAACCCGTTCTTGTGACTGTGTTTTCCGGTCAGCACACACGCTCGGCTCGGCCCGCAAATCGAGTTCGCGCAGAACGAGTTCAGAAACACCGCCCCTCCATTGGCGATACGATCGATGTTCGGTGTCTTATTAATCTTCGAGCCGTAAGCTCCGATGGACTGACAGGCGTGATCGTCCGTGAAGATGAAAACAATGTTTGGACGTTGGGCCGCATCAGACAATCGCGACGC
>CALGTK010000010.1 GCA_937904325.1 uncultured Planctomyces sp. | reverse complement strand
GCGGATGAGGCGGAGAAGTCAGACGAAGCAAATGCTGATTCGGAAAAAGCCGGCGATGCGGACGCTGATGAAAAGAAGGCTGAGGAACCGAACCTTGGAGACATTTATCAGCGAGCGATTGAGAAGTATCGAGCCGACGTGCCAAAGTATGAGTCGGATGTCAAAGACCGTGAGGCGAAGGTCGAGGAAGGCAAGAAGAAAGTCGATGAGCTGAACGACCGATTTGCCGACTGGTACTATGTCATTACGGAAGAAGATTTCGGGAAACTGCGACTCAGCCGTGATCAGCTTGTGAAGGAAAAAGAGAAGGAAGAAGACGAGGAAAAGGCTGCCGATGCTGCAGCACCAACCGGCGATCCGGCTGCTTCAATTCTGAACTCTCTCCCAGGAGCCGCGAAACCACCTGTTCCTGCAAAACCTGTCACTCCAGGCAAAGATGCAAAGACTCCTGCAGCGGAAGCTACCGACCCTGCAGCTGCTAAGGCTGAGCCCGCTAAACCGAATGCGAAACCCCCTGCAAAGCCTGCACCGGCTGAGCCAAAGGCTTCTACAGAAGAACCGGCACCGGCCAAGGCCTCACCTGAACCGGTGAAGCCGGCTGCAAAAGCTGACACTGCCAAGGAGAAGCCAGCGACCTCTGACGACGAGTGATCTACTGGTCAGTGACCCTCCTGGAAATTTATCGCCGAAGTTTGGCAGTATTTGCGAAGCTTCGGCGTTTTTCGTTTCGTTCTCTGCCACCAGTAAAGAGCTTGAAAATCGTTGATCTGAATCCACTTTCGGAAGGACAGAATGATGACACGCTGGACGACGCTTCTGTTGCTCACTCTGTTTTGTGCATTCGCGAGTACAGCTTCCGCTGATGAGAAGGGTGACGACGGAAAGCTTCGCATCATCGCATTCGGTGCCCATCCTGACGACGCAGAGTTTCAGATGGGGGGCTCGGCTATCAAATGGGCAAAGCTCGGACATCATGTCAAACTCGTGTCAGTAACCAATGGAGATATTGGGCACTGGAGCATGGCGGGTGGGCCGCTGGCAATTCGGCGGACGAAGGAAGTACAGGAAGCGGCACGCCGCATGGGGACGACAGTCGAAGTTCTCGACATTCATGACGGGGAGTTGATGCCGACTCTCGAGAATCGACGAACAATTGCACGACTCATCCGTGAGTGGAATGCCGACCTTGTGCTTGCTCACCGCCCTAACGACTACCACCCCGATCACCGTTACACGGGCATCCTCGTTCAGGATGCCGCGTTCATGGTGGCTGTTCCGTTTTTCGTTCCCGACACAAAGCCGCTGACGAAGAACCCGGTCTTCATGTACTACCCGGATCGATTCAAGAAGCCCTACGCTTTCGAACCGGATATCGCGATTTCTCTGGACGATGTATTCGACGAAAAGGTCAACGCAGTTGATGCTTTAGTTTCTCAGGTCTATGAAGGTGGAGCGCTGGGGTCGGAAGAAACGTTGATTAAACGAAAGGTCGGCGATCCCGTCGCAAGAAAAGAGATCCTTCGCGCATCGTGGAGTCGAAGGAATGGTCGCATTGCTGACCTCTATCGAGATAGTCTAATCGAGTGGTATGGTCAGGACGCCGGCAAGGCTGTCAAGCACGCTGAGGCTTATCAGGTCTGTGAGTACGGCCGCCAGCCGTCAAAGGCCGAGTTGAAGAAGTTGTTCCCGTTCTTCGACAAGGCAGCAGAGTAGAACGCAATCACGAAGATGCGGAACAAGCTCCGTTCCGCATCGGTAGTCAGCTTCGTTCTTAATCTGGCGGCCGGCGTTGCTGGAGCTTCTTGTTGCCGGCCTGCGAGTTGCGTAGTCAACCTGCTCCCGACAGCCTGACCAGCAGGAGTTCAATCTGGCTGCGTTCGGGCATTCTGCTTCCGCCCTTTAAACCGGTTTCAGCTTCCAACAGCCAGGACGCAATTCTGGCGGCTTTCGGCCGGCCGATGCGCTTAAGGTAACGGCCGGCTCGATCGTATTCATTGGGAAAGGCGCCGGCTGCTTTGAGAGCGGCGTTCAGTTGAACGCCGGTTCGGGACAGTTCGGTGGCAATCGACATTTTTCGGAAGACATAAGCGATTCCGCCGAGAATTCGATGAGGTGACTCACCACTGTTGAGCAGTTTGTCGAGAGCGGTCATTGCATCGCCAAGTCGCCCGTCGCGCACGGCGTCAGTCATAATCCACGTCGTTTCCGCTTTCCAGCCTCCAACCAGCCGCCGAACTGCTTCGACGTCGATTGTTGGCAGGTCGCCGACGTAGGAAGCCAGCTTCGAAAGTTCCTGATCAAGCTGTCCAAGCGCAGACCCTGCAAGTTCAATCAGAAGTTGCACGGCGTTGCGATCGATCTTCTTTTCGTAGGATCGCTGAGCCGCCTCCTGCACCCACCTGGCGAGAGCAGCCCCCTTCAGTTCCGAACATTCCGCAACCAGACCACTCTTGTTGACGATCTTGTAAAGGCGTGTGTTCTTAGCCAACGTCTTTACATCAAGAATCAGGACAGACTTCTTACCGGGTTTTTCAGCATATATTTCGAGAGCCGATCGGTTCGCCGTTACGAAATCGGAAGCATCGTCTATTACGACAATCCGCCGATCGCCCCACATCGAGACAGTCAGCAGCTCGTCTCGAACGGTCTTCATATCGACGTCTTTGCCGGTGTATCGTGTCGGGGCGTCGTCCTCGTTCGGCAGGGCGACTTTCAACAGCGCATTTATGACTTCGGTCTTCAGCGAACGTTCGTCGCCAACCAGCACGATGACAGGTACTGGCTCCTCGGGCATGGATTTCAGAAATTCGGTGGCGTGCATGATTCAACAAAGTTTCGGGTGCTGCCGTGTTTGCGGCGAATCGAGATTGACCGGCCAATCTGAATTGCGAGAAGATTCCATGGCCGGCTGAGACCGCTGTTCATCGACTGGTTGTGGGAATAGTCTCAGTGGCCAACGTGCGAATCAACCCGTCACACGACAAGAAAGCTCGCGGCATGGATGCGGAACAGGAAATCTATTCGAGTAACCCGATCGACGCACCCGTTCCGTCTGTCGAATCGGGAGCTACCTCGTCAGCGAATTGCGAGTCTGAAAACGGCGGCTGCCCAGAAGAACCAGCCAGCGCGGTAACCGGCCCGATTGTTTCCTTGCCAACTGTGACCGAGTACCGATGCCCCGGCGAAGACCATCCAATTTCACGATCGATTCATCTTTCACGGCTGGCGGCGTTCTATCCCGCGTGTCGGCAATGTCAGCATCGGCACGACACGGGGCAACTTAATCCTGAGACGGTCGAGAGAATCAATCAAACGGAAGTTCGAGGTCGACAACGCCCACTGTTTCAGCGGAACGGCGTGCGCGGGGTCTTTCTCAACGAATTCACACCGGCCATCGCAGGTAGGATTGCGGCGGCTTTCGCAAGTATGCTTTGGCAGGACGTGCCGTTGACCGGTCGGCAACACTTCACACCGTCAGAATCCAGCAAAGAGACTCGGCAACCGTCTCGTCGCGGCCCTTCGATCGTGGTGGGGTATGACGAACGGCCATCGTCCCCCGCAATTCTTTCGTCGGCGATCGACGCTCTGAGGATGATGGGTTGTCCGGTAACCGACGTCGGGCTGGTGTCTCGTCCATGCTTTGCCTTTGCCGTCGACCACCTGCAGGTTGCCGGTGGTTTGTTTGTCAGCGGAGCCGGGCACGATGCTTCGTGGGCGGGTATTGATCTTTACCTCGAAGGTGCGTTGCCGCTGTCGCTTGGTGACGGCCTTGAAGAAGTCCAACAGAAATTTGATTCCGGCGTGACACGCCCCACCCGTAGCGCTGCATTTCAGCGGGCATTTCAGGCTACGATTCCGTACGAGGCCGGACTGTGGAAACATTTTCATGCGTTGAGGCCTTTACGAGTTGTTTGCGCGGCTCGGCCGCGTCCAGCTCGAAAGACGATTCGCAAGCTGTTTGCTAAGCTCCCGTGCGAACTCTATGAGGTCGAGACAACCGTCGCCGGGAACGCACCACTGAAGCACGATGTTGTTCTTGAGCGAATTGTCAGCCGCGTAAAGAAACGCAAGGCACACCTGGGAATTCTGATGGATGGCGATGGTGCGAGGTGCTGGTTCGTTGATGAAACAGGAAAGCAGGTCGATGCTGCCAGACTGACGGCGATGCTCGCTCGGCAAAGTCGGATCGATCATCCCAATGCTCCAGTTGTGACTGATTCAGTTGCCGTCGAAAGTGTGCAGAGTTTGATTGCTCTGAACGATATTCTTGACGGTGGTGATTCAGCAGGCTCGATCAGTCGAGCGATGCGGGAGTCCAATGCTTCGTTTGGCGGCGGCCAGTCGAACAGCTATTGGTTCCGTGAATCGTTCCCTGCGTGCGATGCCATTCTTGCACTCGCTCATGTCCTGCAAGGACTTAGTCGAAGCGACGAACCGTTTTCTAAAGCGGTTGCTTTCGGTGATTGATTCCTGTCCAAGTGCGGCGTTCCTCATTTCTGCGGTTGGTTAGTTTCGACTGTTCAGTTGCGGATGGACCGATCACACTGATGCTTCTTCGGTCTCCTCAGAACATCGACGATGTGGGTAACCTATGGAAGAGCAACCAGAGTCTGGTGCAGATCAATTTGCGGATGAGAGTTCAAAGCCTGAAAGATCGACAGGCCTTCCAGTGTCCATTGACCGAGATTTGAACTCTTTCAAAGAATCGTATGATGACTCGCCCGTGCGATGGCTTGAAATCGTTTGCCTGATGCTGATCGTCGTGCTGTGCGATGTGACGATTTACCGCGGGGAAGGCTTTGCGGGATACGCTGCTGTGGTCGCGGGTGTGTCGGTGCTGCTGGCCGGCGGGGTGCCCTCGAAGCGGTCGTCCACGGCGACCTGGGTGTTCGCAATTCTGGTGGCCGGTGCGGCGGCGAGACTTACCTGGTGCGGTTCTGGTCTCAGTTTTTCCGCCGGCGTAGTCGTCATGTCTGGCTTTGCGATGAGCCTCGTCGGGCGCACGCCGTACCTGATTCATACGGCGGTGTTTGCGAGTCAGGCGTTTGCCGCGGGGCATCACGGGCTGAACCATTACTGGACTTCAATGGCTCGGATGAAGCCTCCGTCGCGAGTTCAGAATATCTTTGCGTTCATTCTTCCCGTGTTCGCACTGGTCGTGTTCGGGACTTTGTTTATCTTTGCAAATCCTGATCTGGCGTCGGCATTCAGTGCTAGATTTTCTGGCCTGTTTGCATCGATTGGACGGTGGTTGGAAAACTTGACCCCCGCGCCGCTGGAAGCTCTGTTCTGTATCGCCGTCAGTTGGATCGCAATCGGTCTGCTTCGACCGATCCTGCCGGCGGCAAGCGATGAGGACGATGTCGAGTCGAGTGCGCCGGCAGAAGCAGGCACTACCGTACCGCGACCGACGTCATTGTTCGAAGCCTATCGGAATACTCTGTTTGTGGTCGTTGGACTGTTTGCCGTTTATCTGGTCTTCGAATTTCAAACGCTGTGGTTTCGCGAGTTTCCAGAAGGCTTTCATTACTCGGGATATGCACACAAAGGAGCGGCCTGGCTGACGGTTGCGCTGGCGCTGGCAACGGTGACGCTGTCGCTGATGTTCCGAGGCCACGTGCTGCACGACCCACGACTACCGATGCTGCGAAGGCTTAGTTGGCTGTGGTCAATTGAAAATGTGATCCTTGCCCTGGCTGTTTACAACCGACTCTCGATTTACGTGAACTTCAACGGGATGACTCGAATGCGGACGGTCGGGCTGCTCGGGATGACGTCCGTACTGTTCGGTTTCCTGCTGGTTGTCCACAAAATCTCAAAAGGCCATGACTTCCGCTGGCTCGTCCGTCGGCAGCTATGGACAGTCGCCTTCGCCGTGTACCTCTACGCTGTGTTGCCGGTTGACGCCTGGGTGATGCGTCACAACGTACAGCGAGTTCTGTCCGGAGACCTCTCACCCGCCGTACAGATCAGCGTCCACCAGACCAGCGCTGAAGGAGTCCTGCAGCTTTTTCCGCTGACCCGCTGTAACGACGAAACCATACGAGAAGGCGTTAAAGCAGTCCTCGCCCAATACCAGGACTACTCAGAAAACCTCGCCACAAAACGCAAGAGCCTCGGCTGGACATCCCGACAGTTCGCTGACGAGGAACTGCTGCTAACGCTGCAGGGTTCGCAGAACGACTGGTCCGACTACAAAGATAAAGCCCTCCGCAGCACCGCCATCACCCGCTTCCACGAGCACGCCTACCAGTGGTATTAGCATCATTCGCGGGGCCCGTTTCTACCGCCCGATTCGATCTTCGGTGGAACATGTCGACGCGATTGATACCACTTGTGAATATGTCGAATGAAACGACCAGATTTCGGCACGTCGCATTTGAACTGTCGAGGGCACTCGTCGGATTAAGACGACTCCAGATCGGCCGGGTGAAACCAGCCTTGCTACTTTCTGGCACGGGCCTGGCAACGTGGAAGATCACTTCTACATCCGCTGCTGGTCGGCAAATAACGACATGTTCGATCTCTCTGTACAAACGCAACCGAATATCCGTGGAACTGGTGGGGGGCTTACGATGAAGCATAAGAAGCATTGCAAGACACAGTCACCGATAGCGGAGACGCGAAGCAAGCCACGTTCGATATCCGCAAGATTCAGCTAACCATTGCTTTGCCAGAGGGAGATGTTCGTGTTCCCGTGGATAGCGGAATTTGAGCGAGCGGCGCAGTTGCGTGACCGTATTGTGGAGCTTCGGCAGGACATCGGGCAGGAAGTGTCACTGTCTGAAACGACGTCGTCGTCCGCACAGAAAAATAAAATCGGCGAGGTAAGGGGCGTGGTAGACGCGTTCCGAAACCGGAGAAGCAACGTAAACAGGCTCAGGCACACGGCAGTTCCTGGAGCGACCGGACGCATGTCACCCGCCGGGCGGCATTTGTCACGCGTCTGGAAATGGACGCGTAGAGCTCTAGTCGACCTGCTGTCAGGAACTCCAGAGTAAAGTCATTTTGCTTCCATCGCTGTCTCAACGGGCGGACGCAGACACCGCGCGTTCAGACTACAGGTCATGAGAAAGCCCGGACGATCAGAGTTGTCCCCGAAACTGACCACTCCCTGGAAATGAAACAGCGAGGCAGTCTCTCCGGGAGCGATCGTGACGGATTCCTCAATGAACGGTGAGACACTTCCTCCGTGAACCATGCCGGCAATGGCATCCGGGTCTGGAAATTTGTCTGCCAGACTGATTCGCTTGAATTTAGTGCTGGTACGAACTGAGCTGGTGCCGATTTCCACTGTCTTGTCTTCGATGTCTGTTGTGCTTTCCAGAATCAGAGAAGTTTGATTCTGACTGGACCACCATTCGGGTGGAAACTGCAGCAGCAGTTTTCCCTGCTGTCCCAGGCCAAAAACAGACTTTTCTTCGTCTCCCATCCGGCCGGATTCAAACTTCTCGATCCGGTTGTCCGAGCAACTGCTGTAAGCCAGAACCTGATCGTCACCGTGAAGACTCTGAAAAATCTTTTTCATTTTATTCGGATCATCCCAGAAGCCATTGCTGGGAAACTTCTGGATGTGAATATCCAGTGTCACAGCAAGCGGTGCACCCGCATAGCGAAACCCGGCCCCGGAGCTGGATGCTAACTCCAGAAATTCCGTGACGTCTGTGACCTGCGTGACCACACAGCATCCAGGCGGCGGTGCCTGCGTGTCGGCCTGGTCCGGTGAGTTATCTCTGACCGGCGACGGCAGGAAATTCAGAAAAGCAAACAGTGCGACCAGCACCAGAATCACGACGAAAACCTGCACCGTTTTTCTGTTAGACATCGTGTGGCAGTCCCCTGGGATAGCAGAACATGCGACTTGTAAGAGTGCCGAAAGGAGGTTGTGGGTCAACCTGTCAACGGGATCGCGGGGCTCGTATGGAATTCACAGCGATCTTCGGTTGCGGCTCAGCCTCCGGAACACAGTCAAATTAATTAACTCCGATTCGTTCACTCGTACTGGATCAAAGTCTGGGGGTGGTCAACCGCAGGGACGTCAGACCTGTGGCTCCCAGCCGGGTTCGTAGTCTCGTTGCCAGAGTTTCATGGCTTTGTCGTCGCCGATGATATGGCCGTCTTCGGTGCTGCAGTTCAATGTTCGGCCAGTGCGGTGGGCGATGTTGCCCAGGTGGCAAAGCAGTGTACTCTTGTGGCCTGAGAGGATTTCCTGGTTGAGTTCCAGCGGCTTGTCGTTGCGGATCGCGGCGACGAAGTTTTCGATGTGCTCGACGTCTCCCTTGTTGCCCTTCACTTCCTTCTTCACCTTGTCGGTGGCACCGGCGTAGAAGGTGCAGTTGCCTCCGCCGTCGATCGACATCGCTCCGTCTTCGCCGTAGAAGGTGACGAAATCGTTGCGGTGACGGTTGCAGCTCATGCCGTCCCAGGCCATCGACTTCCTGCCTTCGAATTCGAACGCCACGTTATGAGTGTCCGGGGTCTGCTGGTCATCGTCAAAACGGTAACGGCCACCGGCTGAGACGATTCGGTTTGGATAGTCGACCTGCAAGCCCCAGCGGCAGAGGTCGAGCGCGTGAATTCCGTTGTTGCCAAGTTCGCCATTGCCCCAGTGCCAGAACCAGTGCCAGTTGTAGTGAATGCGGTTGTCATAGTAGGCAACTCGCGGAGCTGGCCCCTGCCACTGGTCGTACTGCAGAAAGTCCGGAACTGGAGCGGCCAGACCTTTTCCGATGGGACCTCGAGCGTTGCCGTACCAGGAATTTGCGTGGTAAACGCGGCCGATTTCTCCATCCCACAGAAGCTGCATGGCTTCGGTGATGGAAGGCGAACTGCGACGCTGCGTACCCATCTGAACGGCTCGGTTGTGCTTGCGAGCCGCTTTAATCATCAACTCGCCTTCGTTTGGATTGTGGCTGCAGGGCTTTTCAACGTAGACATGTTTACCGGCTGCACAGCCGAGGATTGTCGCTGGGGCGTGCCAGTGATTCGGAGCGGCACAGACCAGCACATCGATGTCTTTGTTGTCAAGAATCCGGCGGAAGTCCTGCACAACTTCAGGAGCCTTGCCGCCGGCTTTCTCAATCGCGGCGCCTCCGGCTTTCGCCCGGTTGATGTCGACGTCTGCGGCGCAGGCGACTTCAACGCCAGATCGCCCACCGAATGTCAAAGCAAGCGACTTGCCACGGCTGAGCCCCATGACTCCCACACGAACGCGAGAACTGGGGGCGTCCTGTGCGAGTGCGACTCCCGTCTTCACAACGTAACCGGCTGCTGCAGCGGTTGTCGCACCTTTCACAAACTGTCGTCGATTCAGGCTGTCTGTCATATCTGGCTCCTCTTTCTCTGTATTAGCCATGTGAATTCTGGAGTTGAAGATCGATATCTTAGCAGGGTGCATCTCGACGCGCCGCGCAAGTTCAGCAAGTGGAATATTGCGTCAAGACAGTCGCTACGGGAAGTGATCAGGCCGAAGAACCCGGTGTCGGCAGCATGGCAGCAGCTTCGTCAAAGGCTTGCGTCGCTTCCCGGAAGGAGCTGCGTGCTTCTGTAAGGTGACCATCTGCGGCAGCCGACCAGGTTCGGTTGAGCATTCGCTCTCCATACGCGGCGGTGACCAGCAGGTCCGCACCAGTTCGCATACCAAGTCGGTCGAACAGCTTCTGTCGGGCTTCTGCGAACGGCAGCACTGTGTGCTCGAGAATCTGCTCGACGCGAGCAGTGATGGCTTCACCTTCGAGTTGGTCGATGCTGCTGGCGAGGTCGCTTAACTGCGGTGCCAGCCCGGCCAGCAGCGTCAATGGATTGGATTCGTCACTCTCAGCGGCCTGGTTAGCTTTCCGCTGAGCGAACACGTCCTTCCACCAGATGATCAGACCAACAACCGTTGCGATGAAGGCGATAGTAAATTCCGGGAGCGTGTCCGGAAAGCGGTCAAGGAACGTCGGTGTTGTCCCTTCAGGGATGGCGGCCGGGAGTTTTGCGGCTCCTGAGATGGCCGCCATGATGCCACCGCCGAACAGAATGTAAGCGAGGATTCTCATGAGCCTGCTGTCCATGATCTGAAGATATTAAGGAATGCGTGTCCCATGCCCGTCAGAGCTTCTCCGACAATCAGTCCGGCACAGAGTGGCACCAGCTTATGCTCGCAGAATTCCGCGCCCTTCACTTTCTGGATTCCCATCTGAGTCAGGCAGCCGATGCCGTATCCGAGGGTGATCGAGAAGGGCAGATACATGGCCAGTCCGATCAGGACTCCAAGGCCTGGCATCGGAGCGGCGCCCAGGCAACCGCCGACGAGTGCTCCCATGAGGTACTTGTCGACGGGCACGTTGCCACTCTTGACGGCATCGATGATCCCCATCAATGCTCCGCCCTGGGGAGCAGGCAGACTGGTTCCCGGCCCGAAGCCGCCCTGGCCGCCTTCGCCACTCTGCCAGAGTGCGTAAACCGCTCCGAGTGCTACCAATGCTCCGAGCCAGGTGACGGCGAACTGAACAACCTGTTGCCGAATCGGGCGGGCTCCGATCATGAAGCCCGTTTTTAAGTCCTGCATCATGTCGGCGCCCTGGCCAATCGCGACGCAAACGGCGACGCCAACGACCATCGACGCGGCGACATTTCCGTTAAGCAGAACCATCATCAGCGTTACCGAAATCAGAGCCATGCCGGACATCGGCGAGATGTCGGTCATGCCGGTCGCCTGAGCCACGATCAAAGCTGCAAGCCCCAGCCACAAGGTTCCGACGACCGACGAAATCAACGCCTGTGGAATGGTGACTCCTTCAGTCAGGATCGACGCGATAAAGAACAGCACGACCGACAGTACCGTTCCGAAGATCAACGTTTTGAGCGACAGTTCGTCGCCGCCGACGTTGCTCCCCGAGCCAGCCGTTCTGGCGGCGGTCGCCAGTGACCGCATCGCGCTTTGGATGGCGGGAAACGCCATCACGACTCCCATCAACGCGCCGCCGACCAGCGTTCCGATCCCGAGGGGGCGGAGCATCTTTGAGTAAACGGCCCAGTCGACGCCGCCGAAACTTTCGACCAGATCGGGCGAGACCCAGCCCATGCCTACTGCCGCCGGAGCGATCACCCACCAGGAAAGGACTCCGCCCGCAAAGAAGGGCAAGCCGCCTCGACCAGCCAGCATTCCGGCGGCCAGATTCATCAGCGAGAGATAAATCACTGGAGCGAACTGAGCCGGGATGATGCCGCAGCCGAAGTAAAGTTCTTCGTGCGTAATTCCGAAGCCTGAAGCAGCAATGGCTTCTTCGGTCGAATCGAGCCAGCCGGACAGCATCAGCAGCTTCCAGGCGGCGGCAATCGCAAACCCGATGGCCAGCAGTTTTGCCTTCTCGACACCGGTCGATCCTGCGCGAATGATCGTTGTGACGGCGACTCCGGTTGGGAATCGCAGCCGGTCCATTTCAATCATCTGTTTCCGCAGTGGGATGATTACGACGACGCCCAGAATCGCCCCGGCAATCCCAGCGACAGCCAGAGGAAGTGCCTCGAAAGCGAGTGACCCAGTGCCGTCAGCCTGCCACTTTTGATTGAGCAGGAATAAAGCTGGGACGGTAAAAATGACACCCGTACCAGCCGTGTTGATGCCTGAGGCAATCGTCTGGTTGATGTTATTCTCAACCATCGTGCCTTTACGCAGGACTCCGCGCAGCAGGGCGTATCCCATGATGGCGGCGACGGTCGAGCCTCCGAGTGAGAAGCCCAGCTTCAACGCGGCGTAGCAGAAGGCCAGGTTAAGGACGACCCCCTGGATGACGCCCAGGACGACAGCTTCCCAGGTCAGCTCGCGATACGGCTTTGATTCGACATCCGATGCCGTACCTGTTGATTGGTGATCGCCAGCGTTGTGAGTATCGGCCATGAAGTCGCTCCGTGACTTCTGTTGGAAATGTTGCACTGCCAGGTTGAGTGGAACGCGTCCCGTCTCAGCTATCCATCCTGCCCGGCAGACTCAGATTCGCACCTTAGGAACTTGTCGCACGCTGCGAAAGTTTACAGCAGCATTGAGTCGACTGTTAGAATTCGGCCGCCAGTGGTTGAGCGACCAGACTGACAATATGATTTGAGCCACAGAAAGCACGGTGTTGTTTTCAGCCAGGTTCCCTCTGAGGTCTCTGTGTCCTCAGTGGCTGCCACTTTCTGCAATCTGCACAGACGTTGGTGAGCCGTCGGCTCATGAAATTACCGAACGATTCAGGAGTGCAACAATGAGCGACTCTCAGGCTAATTCTGGAAGCGGCAGAATTCCGCGGCTGGATCGTCGGGAACTTCTTGCCATGTCAACAACGTTCGGTGCGTCGTTCCTGGCGACTCAAGGGCTGATGTCTCAGGCAGAAGCGGCAGTGCAGGAAAAAGAAATCCGCAAAGTTTCGGAACCGACCGGCAAGCGCTACGACATGAAGAAGTCGATCAATCTGTGGGCACTCCCTTATCCCGACAGAATTTCGCTGAAAGAGTGCTTCGAACTGGCGGCGGACGCTGGCTTCGACGGCGTCGAGGTGAACTACAACCTTGAAGGCGACATCTCTCCGGAAGCCAGCGAGGCGGATCTAAAGGCAATCGGAAACCTTGCGCGCAAGTGCGGTGTCGAGATCAGCGGCCTTTGTTCGTTCCTCTTCTGGCCCTACCCGCTGACGAGTAACGATCCCGAACGACGGGCAACGGGAACGGAACTCGCCGGAAAAATGGTGGGCGCGGCGAAGGCGTTGGGAACAGATAATCTGCTGGTGGTACCCGGAGCCGTTTACATCCCCTGGAACCCGGAGCCCGAGCCTGTACCAAACGATGTCTGTCTGAAACGAGCCACCGAGGCGATCAAAGCGGTGTTGCCAGCGGCTGAGAAAGCCGGCGTCTCGCTGAACATGGAGAATATTTTTGCGAATGGATTCCTCTTCAGCCCTCAGGAAATGAACGCGTTTGTCGACAGCTTCAACAGCGATCATGTCAACATTCACTTCGACACGGGAAATATCATGCAGTTTCAGTTTCCGGAACACTGGATCGACAACTGCGGCAAGCGGATTCGCAATGTCCACTTAAAGGAATACAGCAAACAGGCCGGGACGGCGTTCACTCTGGAATCGTTTCGGCCCTTGCTCGACGGCACGACAAACTGGCCGGCCGTTCTGGAAGCGTTCGATCGAATTGGCTATCGAGGATATCTCACTTTCGAATACTTCCATCCGTTTCCGCATTGGCCGGAAGCGTTAATCTATCAGACTTCAGATTCGCTGGATCGAATGCTCGGGCGGAAGTCGTAACGCGGCCGGTAAGTCAGGTACGTAAACACACCGCTGAGAGCTCACTGAGACGGACTAATGACCAAACCTCGAACGATGACAATTCCCAGGTTTGTGGCAGCCAAAGGTGGTGACCGCAAGCTCACGATGCTGACCGCTTACGAATACTCGTGGGCCGAGATGTTTGACGAGTCGGGCGTCGATTCGATTCTGGTCGGCGATTCGCTCGGCATGGTCGTGCAGGGCAAAGGGTCGACGGTCCCGGTGACGCTCGATCAGATCATCTATCACGCCGAAATTGTCTGCCGAGCGGTGAAGCACGCTGTTGTCATCGTCGATCTGCCGTTCATGACGTACGAAGTCAGTCCGGAACAGGCTGTCACGAACGCCGGTCGAATCCTCAAGGAAACCGGTGCGGCGGCTGTAAAAATTGAAGGCAGCGCGACTCAGGCTCGCACGATTCAAGCGCTGGCCGATGCCGACATTCCAGTGATGGCTCATGTCGGAATGCGACCGCAGTCGGTTAACAAACTGGGCGGACACGGACGAATCCAGCGAGACGGCAGTCGGATCATCGCCGACGGAAAGGCAGCTGAGGAGGCAGGAGCATTTTCAGTACTGGTTGAACTTGTTCCACAACAACTGGCCGCTGAACTGACTTCCGTATTGACGGTCCCCACAATCGGAATCGGAGCCGGACCACATTGCGACGGCCAGGTGCTGGTCAGCTATGACATGCTGGGCATCACGTCGAGCGACTTCTCGCCGAAATTTCTGAAGCGATACGCCGATCTCCGTGCAGAGGCGACATCTGCGGCCCGGTCTTACATCGAAGACGTGCAGACCGGTGCGTTTCCCGATGAAAAACACAGCCATTCATAGTCCAGTAGCTGCATAATCGAGGCAAAGTGAAAGGCACTTAGTGGTCCAGTCGTACGAATTCTACCGTCGAATGTGGTCAGGCAGACCAACACTGTGTCTTTTCTTGAGAATTCATCCGCCAGACGCTGGACCTCCCCGAACCTCCCAGCAATAATCCCAGCCTTCCAAAACATTGTCGCGGGGTGGAGCAGCCCGGTAGCTCGCGAGGCTCATAACCTCGAGGTCGCAGGT
>CALGTK010000009.1 GCA_937904325.1 uncultured Planctomyces sp. | reverse complement strand
ATCGTGAAGCTGTTTCCAGGTGACTCCACCGGAGAACTCGTGAAGGGAATCGAATAGCCACCAGGTCAATGCACCGTTTCGCCCTTTCCCGTCATAGCTTGATTCATGAGCCAGCTCAACGGACCGGCACGCCGAAAGCAGAACATATCCCTGCGGTGCCGGCAGCCAGCTGTGCACGGTCGTTACCGCGCGGGAATTCTCGCTGCTGGGTTGCAACCACGTGTCACCCAGTTCCGTAACAGTGCCGACCAGACTCCCAGGGGGGCGGGCTGTCGCATCAATACTGGAAATACCGCGCACCGCAACATCGGCCGGACCGCGAGTCATTCCGCCCGAGTGGCAGCAGTCCAGCACGACCGACACGATCAGTCCCTTGTTGACCATGCGTTTAAGCAGGAAGGCCAATTCGATGTCACGCAGATACCGCGAGGTCGAATCACCAATGTCCGGCGGAACCATCGCTTCGTCCAGAGCACTCTTGCCTTTCTGATCCGGTACCAGCGTAGGAGTGCGTCCGCCATGACCGGAATAGTGAATGTGGACGATCTCTCCGGGTTCTGACTCGTCAGTTAGCTGCTGAATCGCAGCAACCATATTTTCGTAAGTCGGCCACGACTCCGGCGCTCCAGCAAGCTTGCTGGTGCCATTGTTTTTCGCAGTGAGCCGCTGGATTCGCTGATCGTTGACTCCCAGGCGACCCGTCAGAAACGTTTGCACGAGATCGACATCCCGCACACAGCCGGACAGACTCCCGTAAGAGTTTCCGTCCGGCAGCTTGTTCGGGAGATAGAAATCAACGCCAATCAGAAGTGCCCGCATGTTGAGAATCGAAGCGGTCATCACAGAATATCTCCTCACCCGAAACAGACGGTAGTCCGACAACCGTCGAGACAGTTGACTATTCGTGGCGGTTAACTGTACGTTTTGGCAACTGGCACGTAAATCGACGGTGTCCAGACACTACTTCGTCAGTCCGGATTTATGTCGGACGTTCGAAATTACAGACCATCATGGAAGTCAGGAAGGAGCCTTTGGTCATGACGCAGCTCAACCCTCGCGACGTCACTCCCCCAGAAACTCAGCCAAAAAACAACCATGGTGCCGCCAGTCACGACCTTTCCGTAGTTGCCGTCGGCATCGATTCGTATCCGTCGGCATCGGAAGTCACCACGTTGTCGTGCGCGGCGAATGACGCGGAAGCCGTGCATGCGCTGTTCAATTCCCGGAGAACGAATTCATCAAGTGTTCTTCTGGTCAACAAGGACGCCACAGTCGAGGCAATCAAAACCGCCATCCTCAACGCCGCAGTTGGTCTCAGCGAATCGGGAGCGCTGCTGGTGACATTCAGCGGGCATGGCGCTCCGCTGTCCTGCGGTGAACGTGCTCAGGCCGCCTTTTTTACTACAGAATTCACTGGCTACAACGGCTACAACGAATCAGAATTCGGCCCGGGACTCGACGGGGTATTTACACTTCGTGATGTAAAGGACTGGCTGAACGAAGCCAGACTCACCCCGCACAACTTGATTCTCGTCATGGACTCCTGTGGGTCGGGGGCAAGTATTGCTGGCGCCGGCCGTAACAACTCGATCAGTCTTGATGGACACAGAGCCATTCAGAGAAGTGTAGGGCTCCGAAACGACAACGACGAGAATGTCCAGCGTCTGGCAGAAATACCAGTCGATCTTGCTCCCGACACGGCGCCTTGGCCGAGTGGTTCCTGCGTTGTTGCGATGTCAGCGGCGACCGCCGGAGGGGCTGCGTACGAGATCCCTGAAGTCGGTCACGGCGTTCTGAGCCTGCTCGCTCTAGAGTGGTTCAATTTGAAATTCCTGTCCACACCGGACGGATCAGAAGATGTCGGCAGAGACCTCTACGAGTACGTGACCTCGAAAATCTCACGTCTTAGAGATGCTAATGGCCCAATGGGCCAGGCTTTGCAGGAACCGGATCGAGCCACTCATCGGACTGTCGCTGTGCAGCATAACGGCTGGATCGTCCGGGCACCGGTTGCACATAACCTGCTTGCCATCGGTCGGGGGATGCCGGTACCCAAGCCCTATGGTGACGATTCAACTCCAGAAGGACGGGAATTTCTTGAGCAATTCGAACGGAACGCAGAATCGATAGCTGGCCGTGTTGGAGGAGCCGGTTCTGACAAAGTCGGCGACACAAACTTCATTGTCAGCGTACCGAGATTCTACGGTACGCGAGCGTTGCTACAGCGGGTTTCCACGCGTCTCACGCAGGCAGCAGGGGGCAGTCACCCAGTACTTTATCTCGGCCTGGGCCGAATTCGAAAGGTCCTGCCGCTAATCGGCTCCCTGGAAAGTGCGTTTGACATGCTGCCGGGTCGTCAGACGAATGTTGCTGCAGGGCAGCCAATCATCGGGACACCGTCCGAAGCGCTGATCGACAACTTCGTTGAACGCCTCAGCAGTAATCGAGCCTGCGTCATTGCCCCTTTTCGCGACCAGGAAGCGGACCCACTGATGAAGTATTTCCTGAGGCGATGCTCTCAGGAAAACCAGATCACGTTACTGGTCGCCTTGTATGCCGGCGAGCCGATTCCTGAATGGATCAGCCAGGTTCACTATCAACGGTTGCAGATCGATAATCCTCGTGGCGCAGTTGAAGCACGGTTCAATCAGCTTGAGACTGGAGGAGACGTCAATCGAATCCCCAGTGATTATCTGAATTCGACTGTGCTGCACTGGTTGGAAAAGCTACGGGAACGTCAGCCAAACGTGGACGTCTGGCGGGATGAGTTCAGCGGTTTTGCGCTTCCCTATTACCAGAGCGGCAACAGCGTGCGGGCCGTTCTCAATGCGCTCGAATGCCTCCTCCCAACAGTTGGCCAGGAGTCAGCCGATGCCCTTGAGCTACTCAAGGCTATAAGCGTTGTTTCGCTGCCGCGTAGCGCGCGGCTTGTCGAGAGCTTGTGGAAGGGCGTCACGATGGCTGGGCGAGTTGGCCCAGTACCTGAAAACGAAAAAGAAATTAGAGAGCGGATGGACGCAGCTCTTGATTTCCTGCTCGGATGGCGACTGATTCGAGAGTCAGAAAACGTATCGGAAGATTGCCCCAGACATTTCTTTGTGCACTCCCTCGTTCGTGAGGCTGCCAGAGAGCATGAACTCCGACAGAAAGTACCCGTATCTCCCCGTTGGCCAGCCTTCTGGAGCCAGATTGGTGGTCAGGCCTATGCCGCCTCGCTGGACGACCGAACATCGCAGCACTGGTGGCCGCGGCCGATTCTGGCTCATGAGGCAATCCGTCATCTGCTGGAAGCCGATGACGATGTGCAGGCCTGCAGGACTCTATTGAAGCATTGGCGCGAGCTGGTCGACGCGGGTTATCACGAAACCATGCTCGACTGGTCGCAGCGACTCTATACGGGAATCGTGTCAACCGGGCTCAAAGAGCAGGCCGAACGGGAATCGCTGCAATTGGTGATCCCTCTGCTCGTTAACCAGCAAACACTCCGCAAGCACAGGCAGGAGTGGTACGCAATTCAGGGGCTGCATGTCGAAGTTGAACAACGAATCGAGGAATTCAGAGCACTTACGGTCGAGCGGACGGCAGAAGATCGCCCCGAACTCACTGACGATATCGAAAAATTCTGGATGGAAAGTCGCCAGAATCTTGCCAACTACAATTTTGTGATCAAGAACTTTGACAAAGCACGCTCCGGCTACGAAGAGTGTTATGCATGGGCGGTGAAAAACAACGCCACCAGCATGGAGTGCTCTAACCAGATTCGGCTTGCCAGTTGTGACGTGCTGACGGGACGGTTCGATTCAGCTGACGAACGAATGAGCGAAATTGACGATCGTCTCAAGCAGTTTGAGACGACTGATCCGGCCATCTGCATTCGACAATCGCGTCACCTTCGTTCCGTCCGGATCGAATCCGCACGAATCCGCGAGCGATGTGAAGAGCTGTATGAGCTTTCGCTGGAAGCATGGACTCAGGCCTTGCGGAGTTATGGCATTTCTGGTGGTCAGGAGCGATTCGATCTGGCCATCGCCAACGTCCATATGGCGTGGGCGTGTCTTTCACGTGGCGAGTTCCTGAGAGCGTGGCGGCATTCTTTGCAGTCCCGCAGGCTGCTGAATGACCGAGGCATCGCGGAGCTGTGGTGGTACGGGGAAACTGAACGGATTGCCGCTCTGGCGATTGCCTACATGTTCCGCGAACCGCCCGAAGTCAAAGGGTATTCACCGTGGTTTGATACTGCACCGGGTTCGCCGCGATCAGCGATGTTCCAGTTCTCCGAAACCGTGCTGGGTGAGCAGAGGCGAGTCCTTGAAGAACTGATCAAGGTCAGTCGGCCGAAGAATCCGTGGAGGGCGGCTGAGCTGATGAACGCCTTGGGCCAGTTTGTGCGATACGCCATACGGGATACCGAAGAGGGACAGGCATGGCTGCGCGAGGCGCTCAAACTCGCCCGACTCAAACAGCATCACTTCCTGGAGATTCGTTCGCTGGAAGCGATTGGCGTCGAAGCCCTGTACCGCGGTGAGACTGCTACAGCCGACATTTGGTTTAAAGAGTGTTTGAAAGAGGCCTGCGGTTACGGGCTCGATGACGGTCAGGGCCGGTACTCGAAGAATCAGAAAGCTGTCGCAACTCTCGCGAAGCAGAAACAAATTCCGACGAACACACGACCAGAACCAAACGTTGAGTGACACAGTCGCAGAATATCCGCCTGTGAGCCAAAGCGAACCCATTACCCTTGATTGCGTTCGCTGAGTTTCCACTTTGCATGTGAGTGCTGTCTGGCAGAAATTTCTGAGGATTTCCAATCGAAAATTGTGAAATGGGCGGGTCACGATGAGATTTTTCCGGTGAAGCGGAGTTCGGCTCTGCGACGACATAACGCTCCCGCACCTCACGAAAGTTGACGACACTCATCGTCGCCTCCCCCCAGATGGTCAGAGTTTCCGTGCGACCAAGCTCCTCGAAGCTCAAGGTCTCCTCGGCTACCGGGAGAAAGCATTATCAAAGCATCTCTTCAGCAACGTACTGAGCCGCCATGCCAATTCTCATTTCGGTAACGATTCCGGCATCAACGCAGGAATTCAGCTGGTGGTGTGATTAGAAACTGAGACTTCTTCTCAGCCCGCATTAGGGCCGCGTCGCCACAACATCCACAACAGTCGCCACTTACGCGGAGGATCAACAAACAGGGAATAGTGTCGCGAGCCGTCCGGGACGCGGCCTTATTCCCTGTTCGCTGAACCGACTGAAATTGCGGCGTGGACGCAATATTTTGGCGAGCCCGTACGGTCAAAGAACTGTGCGCCGTGAAAGTCGGCGATTCCCAATGGGTGTAATTCCCATCCGGCGACGGGTCGCTCCAGCCGGTAGCAATCGGAGCGGCGGAGGAGGTAACAAATCCGTCGAAGCCTCTGATGTAACGGATCGCCTTGGGCGATCCAGCGAGCTGGCAGGCCGGAATACGAGTGAACGTTGAGCAGGCCTCGAAAGACCAAGTTGTGGGAGCCGACCTGTCAGTTTTTCAGGGAAGGCCGCCGCTGGAAGGGGAAGAAGCGACATTCGCACCCAGCCAGTTCCACCGGGGTAGTGACGCTGGCATGTCAGTACACGGGAATCGACCGGAACACGGGAAGCCCCGGCGGTGAAAGGTCGTGTCTTTCAACCAGCACTCCGCGAGGAGCAGGCTGGGCCGTATGGGGTGGCGGACAGGCCCGTAGTACTGTTGATGCCGGGTAACGCCGGTGGAGGGAAGGGGCCTGACTTCTGTCGGGTTACTGGAAGCGACCAAGAGTCCGGAGATTGGCGATGCCTATCCACTCCATTCATTGATTCGGCGGTCACGGAAGGAACTCTACTTGTCAGCGAAGACATGGAGCATCTCGGAGTCACAACCGAAATTCAGGCGACGTGTCGTGTGCTGGTTCGTGAAGACAGTCGGAAAGCCGGATGCGGGAAAACCGCACGTCCGGTTTGATGAGGGGGAGACGTGGAAACGGAGCAGGGTGGGGCTAGTGAGGCACCGGCAGACGAAAGGGCCGGCAACAGATAGGCCACACCTACACCACCGCGCCACCTCCCTACTCTACCAGCCGAATTCAACGTGCCGCATTTCACACGATTTTCGACTCGCTAGATTTTGCCATTTCAGCCGACTGATTTCATTCGCCAGCCGTCGAGACGTAGCCGAGATCGGCTGTCGACAACATCAGTCCCTTCAAACAGTCCGGATGCTACATGCCAACTGACAGTTATGGACAGCCGAGAGACTGGCAATCCACGATCAAGAACTACACCAGGTCGCGCAAACCGAGAGCAGGGAGCAAATTCCAGTTGAATCATATTGATTACAAAAAGCAGCAGGATTTGCTCGCTATCGAGTTAAACTGTTCGCGGTTTCGGCGATCGCCGCTTTAGGTAGCACCAGACTGCTGCAGATGAGGAGCTTGCGACGTTGGTCACTTTGATCGGAAGACGGTGGATAATCGGATCGTTGCACGATTCAGAAACTTAGATTCTCAGCAGTAAATGGCGCAGACGGGTTTCCACCAAGCACTCGCTTAAGAATGTGATTCATTGTGACTGGATCATTGTCAAAGCCGCCATGTGACTCACTAGCAGTCTCGCGTGATCCCACACCTTGACTGTACACAATCTTGAGTCGGCTACTGGTCGGTACTAGATTCGAGAACTTCTGCATCCCCAACAGTGGTACCTCTCTTTTTTCTTCAAACGCATTGGAAACGAGATACAACAGCGATTTTCGATACACTTGAGCTACGTTGTCATCCTGCTCAAGTTTTTCCGAAAGGTTGTAGATCACAAGCTTATCAATTCCGAATCCGCCAGTCTTCAATAAAGGCTTGAAGTGAGTCTTGTAGAGATCGATTGTTGCCGCAGGAGCCAGCAGACTAACTGTCGAAATTCTCGTCTCGACTCCCATCTTGTCCAGGGCCTGAAGCATGTGTGCAAGAAGCATCGCTCCAGTACTGTGCCCAACAAGGTGAATCTTCTTCTGGTGAGCATCGGGACTTTGCATTGCACTGAGAAATGCTCTCATGGTCTGTCGGCCCGGTCGAGAATTTGAACGAAATGACGCAGCCGCATCTGATTTCATTTCCCGCCAGAGTGCTCTGCCGGGTCTTCGTGTGATTCCTTCAACTCGACGATCCCACCAGTCGCTGAATCCACCAGCAAGTGCTTCCGCATTCGATTTCTTTCCGAGCACCAGGTCTTTGATCTCTTCCATAAGCCCCGTGTCGTACATGAAATGGAACGGATAAACGCCGTTCTGCTTGAAGGTGTTCTTCATCGCCGCAATTCGAGTTGCCGAAGCCTTTGGACTATTCAGACCACCGTGAGCATAGACCAACAGGTGGTCATATTCCGGACGCCTCGCAGTGAACTTTGCGGTCTCTTTGACATCCTGTAACGTGCTCCAGTAGCGTCCTTCGTCGTGAAACCGCCCATCATCAATATGTACAAAGTGCCCTGCAATTTCATCACGTCGTGGCGATGACCAAAAGAATTCGGCAGTACCGGTATCTGACCGATTCGCCGGTTCGCGACCCCATAGTTGAGGAGTGGGTAGGGTCAATCGAACAACCCATGCGTCATTGACGTTGTCATGCCAGTCTTCGTATTTCCAGAGAGCGATCCCGTTATCGCCCCAACTCTTGCCCCATGAATTCTGAACAAGGAATCCATCTGATGTGTATCCAACAATCGCGAATGCGTGTCCTCCGATTGAATCCTTGTGCTGCTTGATAACCCCACTTCTGGTCGCCGCTTTTGACCATCCCTTATGCACGTTGGCAGAACAGTACACCGCACCGACTTCGTTTAAAGCGGCATGCATGTCGACGATGTTTTTTCTGATTCGATAGTATGCGCCGAGAGTGTTGGATCGAGCGTCTTTTGCTCGTTTGACGGTCAGGTGCAGGTCTCTGCTTCTGGGTCGGTATTTCCAGAGGGCCTCGCTGCAGACCCCCATGCTGTACCAGCCTTTAATTGCTCCGCGACAGCTCGAACCGGAGTATTGCTCTCCCGGCCATTGATCGAATTTCTTAGCCATCTCGTAGAGCATTCGAGAACTGACTCGCACTTTTGATCCACGATCCTGGTTGAGCTTATTGATGACAGCCGCAAGACCAAATCCGGTACAGGCTCCCTCTGTCCCCTGGTTCAGAATTGAAAGCTCCGGCGGAGGCGTGATCTCAGGAAGCAATTCGATCAACGAAGGCTCGTAGTATCGATCTCGAAAATCAGGAGCATCGGCAAGCGCATTCAAGCTGTTTCCATCAATTGATGTCGGCATATCTGCAATCTCCCATTTTAAAGTGCTATGTATCGAGACAAATTGAGCAAGGGCATCGCTATCATTGCTCCAATGTCATTTTCATGAATCTAGAAGACTTAGCTCTGAAAACGTCACCGCGATGATGACGCTCCTTGAACTACTGCATTAGACGTCGAAGTGATTTAACTAATGACAGTGGCAGTCCGACTCACGGAGCCACCCAAGAACTCGACGAAGTCCTTCTTTGAGGTCGACGTGGGGCTGCCAGCCGAGTGTTTCTATTGCGAAGCTGTTTCTCAGAACGCAGGCTCTGGCTTCACCTCTTCGTTCAGGCACAAAACTGAACAACTTTGCCTCACTCGCAGTGCAGCCACTCTCTGCCCGTATTGACCGAGCCAGGTCAATTAGACGAGTGCCTTTGCCTGAACCAACGTTAAAGACTGAAACCTTATCGCTCTGATGTTGAATCGCCAGCATATGGGCGTCAATGACATCTGTGATGAAGATATAGTCCCGCACCGACTCTCCATCACCGAAAAGTTGTATTGGTTGACCGTTGAGAATTCGATCGGCGAAGATTGAGGCCACGCCGCAGGGACGGTGCGGCGACTGACCGGGACCGTACACATTGCCATAACGAAGGATAGATGCAGAAAAGCCGAAATGCTCGGCGAAGTACCGTACATAGTGCTCTCCAGCAAGTTTGGAGATACCGTAAGGTGATAGTGGTGTGAGGGGATGCATCTCATCAACAGCGTCTGAAACGTCACCGAAGACAGCACAGGATGACGGGAAGATAAACTGACGAACCGATACTTCAGCACTCGACCGCAACACGTTGAGTAGTCCTGATCCGTTCGTCTTGAGATCGGATTCAGCATCGTCAAGCGAACCGACGACTGATGCTTGAGCAGCGTGGTGTGATACCACTGTCGGCTGGACGTCTCGAAAGAGTCGAAGTAGCTCGGCGTCATCAGTAATCGAAAACTCGCATAAATGAGCTGCGGTCGACACGGAGTCTCGGGATCCGGTTGAAAGGTCGTCGACGATGTAGACGTCGAATCCATCACGAATGAACCGTTCTACGATGTGGCTTCCAATGAAGCCAGCTCCACCTGTAACGATTACGTTTGAGCGTTGTGATTTCTGCAAGCTCTATCTCGATTCATTATTGGGAATCTAATCCCGTCCGTTCTCGAAACGACTCCACAGTCGCTTACAATCGCGCGACCATTTACGTGATTATGGAGTGGGGATCTGCCGTACTATCGTACGGACCGTTCACTCGGAGTTAGAGTTGATTCTCGTCCAGTTCACCGCTCACGACTCAGCCGCTTCGCGCACGCGGTATCCAAGTTCGGCGGCATACTCCACGAGTTCCGAATAAAGTGAATTGCTACACTGCGACTTGATGTCCCGCCACGTTAGCGGGGCATGGGAGCGTGCGTTGTAGTTGCGTCCTGGAAGACATGACGGAGAACATCGCCACGTCTTCGGTATGTACTCCAACTGTTTCAGGAAACGCCCCAACTCCACTTGCGCGTTTTCGAGACGAATTCGTGCAGATGGCCTTTGCGCAGTAATCAAGCGATTCCAGCCAATCCATGACTGAACTGCCTGTTCGACTGGCGATGCGTTTGGGCAGATGAGAATGAATTGCCGGCGGTAGTGGCGAGACTCGTCAGAGCAATCCTCAATGAACCGAATTGATGCGATCGCCGTAAGAGGGTCTCGAGTAACGTGAACTATGTTCCGAAAGCAGAAATCTGCACGTACCGAACCATCAGTCGAAAACGGAACGGTGTCCGCGCACGCGGCAAACATCCACGATGAAATCCCATGACGCCCCATTTTCTCGTGACCAACATCGAACCCGTATGCTCGAAATAGACGCGACAGGTAACCGGTGCCGCTTCGAGGATGACCGAGTACGAGAAACTCTCGTTCTTCTTGAGTCGTTGACCCCTCTTCGGCTACTGACCGTCGGATGTTAAGCAGGCTCATGACGACTCCTGGGAGGAGTTTAATAACAGTTACAAGTTCTCGTTCTGTTACACCTTTGACAGACGCTGCAGAGCTTTGCGTGCATCCTCATGATCTGGACACAATTGGAGAACCTGCTTCCAGGATCGCTCTTCAAATTCTGCTCGCCCAAGGGATTGATAGGCGTGTGCGAGATGAATCAAAGTGTCCGTTGAGTCTGGGCGCAAAGAGACCGACTCCTCCAACGACACAATGGCGTCACTCAACATCTCCTGATGCAGGAACGCAATACCCAAGTTGTGAAACGAGGCAGCATCGTCAGGGGCAAGCTCAGTCAACCGACCAAGGACTGGAATGGCAAGTGCAAACTGCCCACTTTCAAAGTACAGTCGTCCAAGTTCGCGATGAATGTCGAGATTTTCGATTTCCTTATCGTATTGCTGATCAAGAATTTGGATAGCCGAAGAAATATCGCCATCTAGTTCCAGCGATCGTGCTTTCAGAAGCAGCCCGACAGACTCAGTATGAGGTTCTTCAAGCAAGTTACCTGCCACTATGCGAACTTCCTGAATGCGTCCCTGCTTCAGAAGAGATTCTCCCAACCCACGCCACGCCACAGAATAGGTTGGACGCTCATCCACAATCGTCTGCCACTGCGCATCAGCGTCGTCAAACTGTTGCAGATCTTCGTAAACAAGGGCGAGATTGTGCCGGGCTTTGAATCCCAAGATCCCTTGATCAACGCTTGTGTAATGCCGTTCGTGTTCGCCATTCAAGATACTGAGGTACGCATCGACCGCTTCGTTAAGACGAGAGGCCAAATGATGGAGCAAGCCAGAACGGAACAGTAATTCCGGGTCTCCGGGAAACTTGTCAAGACCTTCCTGACAGATTGAGAAGGCTTCGTCGTTTCGCTGCAATTGAGCAAGTGAGCTGACATAAAGTGCGTAGGCCTTACGAACGTGCGACTCGTCGACGCTAGAAACCTTCAGACAACGGTTGAGGAATTTGACTGCTTCATTGTGCTCACCTGCATCGGCGTGTGTCATCCCCAGGTTAAAAAGCACAAATGGGTGGTCAGGGTTATCCTCATGCTCAAGCCTAAGGATCCTGAAGTCGCGTTCGAGCTTACCAGCCCGCCCATCGGATGTATGATCGGCCCCTGAATGCACAACATGTAGATCAGTCCACGAGACATCCCCACCTGCGCGTCGAATCGCTGGAATAATCTGTTCGTGAATCCGTCCTTCGAATCTGAGCTGAGGAAAATTGCGAAACAGCTTAACGTGATCCACAACGGTCACATCGTGCTCTGAATCGTCCGCTCCCGGACAATGAACCTGAATAACGTACCCGAAGACTTCCTTTGAAACTGGTTCATGTGCGAGCTCCGCAAGTTTGCGACCGCAATCTTCCGGAATCGTGTCATCAGAATCCATCCAGAAGATCCATTCACCGACGGCCTGTTCCAACGATGCGTTTCTCGCTGCCGAGAAGTCGTCACACCACGGGAAAAATGAAACCTTCGCTCCGAGTTTTCGGGCAATTTCGGGAGTTCGATCTGTCGACCCCGTGTCGACAACGATCATCTCGTCTACCCAGGGACGGATACTCTCAAGGCAAGGCTGTATCGTGTTCTCATTATTTCTCACAATCATGCAAAGTGAGATTGTGACATCGTGTCGCCGTAGCAGGAGGCTACGATCAGGTGCCATCACTGCATAAAACGGGTTGGTGCCAGCTGCTTGATTCGAGTCTCCTGAGATTGTGTCGACGGATTCTGCCGTTTCGATACGACCAATTGGAGACGGATCGATGCCCCCCCACTTGTCCTCATAGATGCGCGCGTTCGCATCCAGGATGGCACCGATATCCACCTTGCTCCCCAGAAACGTTCGGCTGCCGAAGTGGTGAACGAAGACTTCTCTGGCGATGACGTTTCGATAGCCGGCGGCAACCGCGCGTCTGCAAAAATCGTCGTCCTCAAAGCACCCGATCCCGAATCTCTCATCGAGGGTGCCGATTTCTTCTACCACACCGCGTCGTATCATCAGGCAGAATCCGACGAGTCGATCCTCGTTCTCGATGATTCCGGCGTTCGCTTTGCCCCAATCCCAAGCGAAGCCGTCCAGGTTTTCGAGAGTTTCATATGTCGCGGCAATCTGCTGTGGCCCGCTGATGTTGTTGGACACCGGACCAGCCAAGCCCACATCTGAATGTGACTCAAACACACGGAGGAGTCGATTCAGCCACCCGGTCGTGACGATGCAGTCGTTGTTGAGCAGCAGGAAGTAATCTCCTCGAGCCCGTTCCAGCCCTTGATTGACCGCTGCGGGGAAACCGCGATTGTCGGGGTTGCGGATGAGCGTCGCATTCGGAATCGTTTCCAGATACTCGACCGTTCCATCGTCGGAGCCATTGTCGACGAGTATCAGCTCAAATGGCTCATCAGTGCGCATCAGAATGCTGTTGATGCACTGCTGCGTGTACGCAATCTGATTGTGTGTCACAATGATAATCGACGTCAGGCCGTGGTCCAGAATCCGCTGCCGCCGCGCCCGGACGAGATACTGGTAAGTGAAGAATTCTTCAGCATCCTCGCTTGAAAGTCCGGACATCTGCAGGCCGTTCAGCGACACTTCACCGAGCTTTCCAGACTCAACCCACTCGCCGTAGCCGCTGCCCGGAATGCCTTCCCGGTGTTTGATTTCAAAGCCACATCGGAACAGTAACTTTTCGATCTCGCGGCGTGTGAAGAACCGCACATGATCATCGTCCAATAGCCCCGCAGCTTCGTAGGTCCAGTTCCCGGCAAGCAAAGACGTCACGACACTGTGGTGTCGAGCATTGGGCAGGCTGAGCACGACTTGACCGTCAGGCTTCAGCCAGCCATGAATCCGCCGTAGCGCCGCCGCAGGATCTCTCAAATGCTCAAGAACGTCTGCGCATACAACACAGTCGAATGAATCGGCATCGAAGTCGCATTCATTCACATTCTCTATATTGCCCACGACAACACGATCGAGCACGTCTGACGCGCGCTCAGCAGCATGCTCGTCCAATTCGCAGCCAACGACGACTGCAGTCTGGCGTTCTTTGAGAAGCTTTCCGAGGCTTCCCCCTCCGCAACCGATGTCAAGGATCGTTCGCGCCTCTGCGGGGACCAGATTCACGACCTCTGGCCGCTCGAAGCCATAGTACCATTCAGGCTTAACCGGACCGTTTCCTACTTTGCCAGTGCCGACAACGCGAGTCGATAACGCACTCTCCACATGTCTGAGAATCTGTTCCATCCTGAGACGGTAGGTGTGTTCGGCAATTACACGTGACCGACCCCGGCGGGCAATTCGTCTTCGGTCGCGTTCGTGCTTCAGGAAGTAGTCTATCCGGTCGAGCAATTCTTCAGGACTCTCGTAGACAATGATCTCTTCACCAGAAACGAACAGCTCATCCAGACCATTCTCTGACAGGTTATTAGTGACCAATAGTGGCCCACATGAGGGGACCTCAAATACCCGCATATTGATGTCATCTTTGACGCTGCAGTTAAATGCAATCCGGCTCTGCGAATAGACGTCAGCCATTTCCGAAAAGTACTTTCGGCCGATGAACATGTCTGGATAGGCACTCTGCAGTTCGCACATCAGTTCAGCACGCGGCCCCGGAATCACATTACCGACAAATGTGAGATCGAAGTCAGCCTCCAGTTCAGGCCGGAAGCGATGAATTTCGGGATCGGCAGCAAGTGGCAACCACTGAGCATGTGAAATGCCGCTTTCCTGCAGATGCGCGGTGCCGTTGCGTTGAGCTGCAAATACGAAATCGAAGCGTTGAGCCTTTTCAACACTCCAGGCAAAATCGATATGAGTATCGATTGCCCAATACGCACTTGGTCGCAAATTGTCCGGGAGGTGATACCTCATGCCGTCGTCAATGTTCAGAAACAGATCAAAGGCACTAGAGTCAATCGACTGCAGCTCTGACGGAGTGAAATGCTCCACCTCAAGAATCGAACCGAGCGCGCGGCGGCAATAGAACCCGGTTGTTTCTGGGCGTGCGTCATTGTCGAAGATAACTGCGACTCGCCGAATACTCATGATGCAACTCTGTGGGCTCG
>CALGTK010000008.1 GCA_937904325.1 uncultured Planctomyces sp. | reverse complement strand
CGGCGTGGGAATACGATATCTGGATCGCCAGCCACGGCGGCAGGTTTTCGCTTTACAAACGTTGCGTCCCAGGCGGGCATCGAGTTTGAGTACTACGGTGGTCCCAGTCGTGACGGGCACATGACAGAGCAGAACGGTGGCGGCGTGGCAGTTTTTGACTTTGACCACGACGGAACGCCGGATCTGTTTTTTGCCAACGGATCGCGTTTCGACAAGTCGGCAGAAGCGGCCAATGAGTCAAGCAGGCTTTATCGCGCCACTGGCAAGCTAACGTACGGCGATGTGACTCAAACGGCAGGTCTGGAATCGTTCGGATTCGGAATGGGAACCTGCGCCGGAGACTTTGACAACGATGGGTTCGTAGATCTGTTCCTGGCCTGTTACGGCAGAAATCGATTGTGGCGTAACAATGGGGACGGAACGTTTGCTGATATTACGGACGCTGCAGGTGTTGGTGACGACTCGTGGGGCACAAGTGCGGCATTTGCTGATCTCGACAATGATGGATTACTGGACCTGTACGTCGTCAACTACGTGGCGTGGTGTCCGGATGATGAACCATGCACGATCTCAGACGAGTCGGATGTCAGGATTATCTGCAGTCCGATGACTCGATCGGGGCAAAGCGACCTGCTGCTCAGGAACAGTGGCGACGGAGGTTTTTCGGAAGTCGGCAGCGAAGCGGGAATTGACATAGCCGAAACCGGAAAGGGGTTGGCATTGTCTGTGGCCGATTTTAATTCGGACGGGCTGCTTGATGTTTATGTCGTCAACGATACGACGAAGAACTTTCTATTCTTGAACAAGTCGGGGCTACAGTTTGAGGAATCTGCCGTTCGCATGGGGGTGGCACTGAGTAGTAATGGAATTCAAGGCGCGGGAATGGGCGTGGGAAACTCCGATTTTGATCGCAATGGGCACCTCGATCTGTGTGTCTCCAACTTTCAGAATCAGGTGAACGATCTTTATGCAAATCTTGGTGATGCTGGGTTTGTGCCGGCAAATGAAGAAACCGGGTTGGATCTGATTTCTCGTCCTCGATTGAGCTTTGGAATCCTGTTTGCCGATTTCAACCTGGATCGCTGGTCCGACATGTTCGTGGCAAACGGGCATATCTGGGACAAGAGATCAGTGATTCCTGAATATGAGTATCTCATGCTGCCGCAGATTGCGCGAAACGTGGGAGGGCGTCATTTCAAGGACGTCTCCGCCGGAGCGGGAGACTACTTTGCGGAACGTGGCCTGGGACGTTCCGTCGCAGTCGGGGACCTGGACAATGACGGTGATCCTGACCTGGTAATTCAGCATCTTTCAGCGCAACCAGCGATTCTAAGGAACGACTTTTCTGGAACAGGCAACGGAGTATCAATCGAATTAATTGGCACCGTGTCAGCACGCCAGCCGTTGGGCATGTCAATCACGGTACTGGACGACGGCGAAGAATTTGTCTTACGCGTACCATCCGGCGACAGTTTTCAGGCAAGCCACGACCACCGAATCCTCTTTTCGCTCAATAATACACAGATGATTGATGAGATCAGTGTCAAATGGTCGAGTGGAATTGTCGATGTCTGGCGCAACGTGCCATGCGACGGCCGAATAATCCGGCTCATCGAAAGTGCCAGTTCGGCCGCAAACTGAACGTCCATGATACAGTTTTAGTATCCAGTAAATAGAAAATGCTCACCAAGTGGTGAGCATTTCTTTGTGATGAATGATTCCAGCGAACGCTGTCCAGCCTTTGCCAACTAAGCCACGCGACTCAAATCCCCCACAGCTTCATCGACGGAGTACGGTATGCGTTTCGGGGTTAACCGCTGACAGCTGGGTCATCAACCGTGTTGTCCACGTCTAATGACGGGTCAGCGTTAGTATCCTCCATTTGGATCATCGGGTCCAAATCCGGAGAAGTCTCCATCGGTAGTTCTTCGCTTTCAGCACCGCAACCTGAGAGCACAAAAGATGCTGCCACCGGAACAACGAACGCGACTTTCAAAAGTTTTCTGAAATCGAAAAGGCCTCGAACTGGCATCATTGCAGGTCTACTCCAAATGAGATTCGGGAATCATTAGCATTAACAGACAGGCACTGACCACATGAGTGTGGCCAGTGCCTGCTCAATAAATTCAATTGCCAGATCAAAAGTCGCCAAGCTGCTCGTTGTCGCGGGAGTAATTGATAAGGCAGTAGAGGTTGTGGTCTAAGGTTTCCGAAAGGAACTTGACCCCGCCATCAGCCATCAGGAAGTGAGCCCCACCCTCGTGAGCGCTCGACGCAGTTCCACCGTGGTGCCGAAGGCGAAGAGGGGATTTGTCACGGCCTTGATTGAGGTGATACCGATGGTTATTGATGTGATTCACGTTGCCATTTGGGTGGACTACGATGAAGTTGCTCACCCAGGTATATGCCCCCCATGCTGCGCGGTGGCTGCCTTCGATTCCAGGCCTGCTATCGGCGCTACTACGATCCTGTCGAGCTTCTCCGAACGCAGCAGTATTACTGGTGCCATCTGTGACCTGGGCAATTTTTGCAGCGCCGTTATGACCAAAGACGCCATGATCGAGCACAAGCCTTTGATCTGGCAACCTGTGATGCCAAGTCGCCGTGTAGCCATACATGTAGGACTGGGAGTCGCCCCAGCCCCTTGAGCCGCCACAAGGGAGGTAGTTGGTCGTTCCTGCTGGTCCATTAGTGTGATAATGGTTGTTATCACCTTGCTCGTAAGGAATGTTGCCGGACGGGTCGGAAGGGCAAAGAAAACCCGGGATTACCGTCTGAATCAATGCGCCGTTCGCTGCCTGCTCTGCCGCCGTGCCAGCAAGTGCACCTGCATTAAGTCCATGTCGTGACTTCCCCGTCGCAGCGTCCATGTTGAGTTGCTCGTAGAGCCCAGCCTGATCAACGTACGGCAGTAACAACATATGGACAGTGTGGTTCTTGACAGTATTGTTTCCGGTGGCGGTATTAACGCCGCCGCCGCAGGTTCTGGTGATACCACAGGAGCGATTCGGATTGATATCCCCAGGAGGAAACATCGAAAAAACATCATGTTCCAGTACATGCCGCGACCGTGGGCGGAGTCCGTATGGGAAATCAG
>CALGTK010000007.1 GCA_937904325.1 uncultured Planctomyces sp. | reverse complement strand
CTGATGGCGATGGTCGTTCTGTCCATCGCGGCTGTTGACGCCGCTGCGCAACGAGGCGGCCCGGGCGGCGGTCGAGGGTCAGGCAGCAGTGCACTGGAACTCCTGCGACAAGACGAAGTCAAAGGCGAAGTTGGACTGACCGAGGATCAGGAGAAGGCTCTCGGTGAGATGCAGTCAGGACTGCGTGACAGCCCCGAATTTCGCGAGATCGTGGATCGAGCACGCTCGGCCGACAGCGAAGAGGACCGTCGAGCCATCTTTGGCGAGATGCGGACTGTTATGGATAAGAAAGTTAACGCGATCATCAAACCGGAACAGCGATCACGCCTCGACCAGCTTTCGCTCCAGCGTCGGGGGATGAGAGCACTAGCCGATCCCAACATGGCCGGACAGTTCAATATCTCGTCAGACCAGCAGGCAAAAATCGCCGAACTGAATCAGAAATACGAAGAAGCTCGCCGCGAATTCCGTTTCAATCGTGACATGAGCGAAGAAGAACGCGACGCGAAGTCTGACGCTCTTCTCGCCGAATTTGAGAAGAACGCTTCGGCAATTCTGTCCTCACAGCAGCGGCAGGCTTTCGAACAAAAGAAAGGTAAGCCGTTTGCATTCGCCGATTCGCAGGGCGGCCCTTCAGGAACAACTCGCACAACCGGAAGCACGCAACCGGCTCCTACAGCTTTGACACCGGCCGTCGTCGCTCCGCCGACTTCGGTTGAACCGCCGGAAGGTGAAACGGCGACAGTCTCCTTCGGAGCAGGCGTTGGAGAAAACGGAGCACCGGTCAAAGAATTGTCGTTTAACTTCCGGTACGCGCCTTGGACTGACGTCCTGACGATGTTCGCCGAAGCCGCCGGGCTGACGCTCGACCTGAATGCCGTTCCGCCGGGATCATTCAATTATCGCGACAACCGAAAATACACGCCGATGCAGGCGCTCGACGTTTTGAACGGGTACCTGCTGCAGAAGGGCTACGTCCTGGTTCGCCGTGACGAATTTCTTGTCGTGGTCAACATCGACAATGGCATCCCGCCGAATCTTGTCCCGACGGTCACGATCGAAGAGTTGCCGACGCGCGGACGCAACGAGCTGATGACCGTGCTTATTCCTCTGGAAGGCATGACCGCCGACGAAGCCGCCACAGAAAGCCGCGAGCTGCTCGGTCCGCAGGGCAAAGTTGTACCACTTAACAAAGCCAACAAAATTGTCGTCACTGATATTGGCAGCAACCTTCAACGCATTCACGGGTTGATCACGGGCTTCGAAGTTGATGGCGACAAAGTCTTCCGCAAGTTCGAGCTGGAGCACATTTCGGTTCTGGACGCGGATGCCGTTGTGCGAGACCTGTTCGGCCTCGGAGCACGCGGCGTTCAGAACGTCAGCGGATATACCCGAAGTTCCGATTCTCGTTCCCGCTATGGAAGTAGTAGTTCTTCGTCGCGAGATCCACGGTCCAGTTCGCCCGCTCCTGCCGATCCGAATGCCGCGGTCACGCTGGCAGTCGACGAACGAACCAACTCGCTGCTCGTTACGGCCAGCCCGGAGAACATCAGGATAATCGAAGAAGCGATCGAATCCGTCGATCTTCCACCGCTCGATGGCGTATTCGGTCGCTCCAACCGCGAGCCTTATCTGGAGGTCTACCAGCTCGAAACTGCGGACGCGATGGAAGTCACGAAGACTCTGAATGTGCTCTACCCGGGAACGATCCTGAACGAGGACGGGCGAACGCGGCGGATCCACATCAAAGCCACGCAGGACATGCACCGGGAAATTGCGATAACCATTAAGCAGCTCGACGGGCAGGGAGCCGGAGCCACGCAGATGGCAGTCATTCCGCTCGGCAGAATGGATGCTTACACCGCGACGACTTCCATTCAGTCGTTGTTCTACGCCGACGGAGAAAATGCCCCGGTCGTGCAGCCCCACCCAACGGACAATGCACTCATCGTTCGAGGCTCGAATGAACAGGTCACTCAGATCAAGCTGCTGGTCACTCAGTTGGAACCGGGCGAAGGTGGCGGGTACGGCGGCGAAGGCAACCTTCGAACGATCCCGCTGGGCGGTCGCAATCCTGAAGACTTCCTGCGAGCGCTTGAGCGAGTCTGGAACGTACGAGGTCGCAATCCAATTCGGACAGTCATTCCATCGGCTACCGGAGCGATCCGTGATCGACGCGTTCCGTCATCGACTTCACCTTTCAGTCCGGAAGGGCCTGCAGATGCCGCACCTGATCGTCCACAGCCTGCTCCGTCGACTTCACAACCCGCCGAGCCGGCTGAAAAGCCAGATCAATCAGCTGGGCGAGTTCCTTACGAAACACCCGTCGCCGCCAGACTCAAAGCAACATTTTTGAAATCCGTTCCGGAGGACCTTGCCTTTGCATTTACTGGCGATCCGTTTACGGAAGTTTCCTACTCAGCGATTTCTCAGGACGATGCTTCAGCGGACGACGACACAAACGATGCGGCGACGAACGAAGAGCTTCAGCAGCTTTTTCTTGACTTGAATGCGGCTGAGGATGCTCGTGATGCCGCTTCGACTGACATCAATGCTCCGATAGCTATCACGATTCAGGGGGGAAACCTGATGATCGTTTCTGAAGATGAAGCCGCTCTGGATCGTCTTGAAGATGTCATCGCGTCACTGGCCGCGGCCATGCCCCCGAAGACTCAGTGGACTGTGTTTTATCTTCGCTCTGCGGACGCCACGCAGACGGCTTCGATCCTTGAACGACTGTTTCCAACCAGCTCGGTTTCGACATCAGTCGGAGCCAGTTCAGACGGTGGATTTATGAGCGAACTCACCGGCGGTCTGTCGGCGATGGGCAGAGGTATCGTCGGTATGAGCGGGCTGGATTCTGTACTGTCTGGACCTCAGACATTGCGGATCATTCCAGACGTGCGGTCGAACTCGCTGTTCGTCAGTGGTCCTCCGCATCAGATCGATGAAGTGGAAGACGTGCTGAGAATTCTCGATGCATCAGAACTGCCGGAGCAACTTCGAGATCGTGCTCCTCGATATATCGCCGTCAAGTATGCTCAGGTCGACGAGGTGGCGGCGATCCTTAGCGACGTCTTTAAAGAGGAATTGACGCCACCTCAGCGTACTCAGCAGCAACGTGGTGGCGGTGGTGGAAATCCATTTGCAGCGCTGATGGGTGGCGGAGGCAGTGCTGCGTCGGCTCCAAAAGTGCAGATGACCATGGGGATCGACTACCAGAACAGCCGGCTCTATGTGTCAGCGAATGAGCCGACCTTTCTGCAGGTCCAGGCGATGGTTAACGAAATCGATACGGCTGCTCTGGAAGCTCGACGAGCGATTCGAGTCGTTCCGCTGCAGCATGCCAGTTCGATCATGATTCAACAGACCATCGGATCGCTGCTCCCACGTGTAAAGGTTAGCTCAAGCTCCACCAGCAGCCGCTCCACATCATCAGGTGGCAGCAGCAATAATTCGGATTCGAACAGAAATAATAGTCAACAGCAGGCTGCCGAGCAGTTGCGGCAGCAGTTTATCCAACGTGCATTGCAGGGCGGCGGTGGTCGGCCTGGTGGTGGCGGTACTGGACGACCTGGCAGTGGGGGCGGCGGGTTCCCCGGAAGCGGTGGTGGACGGCCCGGTGGTAGCGGCCGGGGACGGTAAGTCGGGGGGGCAATCGGCCGA
>CALGTK010000006.1 GCA_937904325.1 uncultured Planctomyces sp. | reverse complement strand
TTCTGCTGAAGAACGCTCAACTCGTGGTAAGTAACGGCCTTCACATCGAGCGAGCGAGGGTGCCGATCCTCAGATGAAATTTCACCTTGCACGGTGCGTCGCATCGATTTGTCTGCAACTTTGACGCTGGCTTTGGCTGTAAGCCACCCTTCCGACTCGAAGAAAAACAGCAACTCGCTCAGCCAGTCGACTTAGAGATACTCAAGATTCGGCGAGTTCAATTCAATCATTCGCTGCTTAGTTGCATCCACGCTGTCGACCTTCGCGACGATCAAAGAAATCAAGCCGACCGCTGCCTCGGCGAATACATCGTTCAACGAGTCGCCCATAACGCGGGGCCAAGGTTTGCCGTGTGCTCAAAGGTTTCAAACATGAGATCGGTCCAATGAAACTCTGACGAAACGGGCAAATGAGTGTTGTGCCTCAGGCGTCGTACCTACTGACACGCCATAAGAGGACTCCGTCGCCTGACCGGTTCGGGTAAAGTTTTCGGGTTCACTAAACCGTGCAGCGTCAGTTGCCGCGTCAGAGTCTCCGCCAGCGTCACAACGAGAAATTCGCGACGCCACGAACCGACCAGGCAGAGTCAAAAAGAAGTTCTTGACGACCTGGTTTCGGCTTGTGTCGTAAGCTTCGGTGTCGACAAACACATCGGTTCCAAAACACATCACCATCCTTCAGGAGACCTTATGACAAGTCCACCAGACTTGGAGATGGAACACTGACCGTGTTTTTTTCAGTGTTCCAAACTGCTGTTGAGGTACACCTTCGTGCCTCGAATTCACATCGCTTTCGTCAGCCGCCGGATGCGGTTGTGAAGCAGACGGGACTTCAAATTCCGAGAGGTTAATGTCACACTTTGCCTGGCTCGGTAAAAAAACCGGACGGGTGCGGCAAGATGAAACGACGACTGCGTTGAGACATTTCTCTGCTCAAAGATTCGGAAAAGAAGACGCCCCCCTGGAATTATTTCTCAACGCCGGCTCGCAAAACGCTGATGGTGATTCGCTTTGCTGGAATCGAGACGAGAACCTGTCAGACAACAGTTGCAGAACCACTTCCTCATTTCTTATGTCGACTTACGAGGCTGACAAAGAACCATCGTGAAAAACTGTAAGATTCCAGTGAATTACAGCCTCGAAATTCACTTAGTCGTCGGAACTCTTAGCCAATACTTCTGGTTTGGGCGGCTTGCCAGCAAACGGGCAGGTGAGTGACTATCGGACCAAATGCCGCAAGGACTGCGGATCAGATCTGCCAGAGTAAGACCGCTGAGGGCGGTTAGTCTTCAGGACACCTCAGCCAACGAAAAATTCCGCCCCGTGCCTCGCCCATAATCGGACAGCCCGGCGCCAACTCTGGCGCCGGGCTGTATTTTTTCCAGCTGCCGAATTCGCTGACAAATAGAACTCCGGTCGTAGGACGTCCCGCCTCGCTGCTATGATGAAGCGGCCAATCGACTCTTTGCGGCAGACCGGAGCTACTGATGTCTTATCGAACACTCAAACGCGTTCTGGGAGAAACCAACTTCGAGGTAAAGTGCCTCGTTCTGTTCGGTTTTGGATTGAGTGTTCTCGCTGTTCTGACCTTCGCGCTGTACTGGTGGCAAACGTCGTCGTTGATCGGCGAGCAGAATAAAACCACCGCTCGCCTGTTGATGGCCCCGATGATTCAGCAGCGACACTGGGAATGGTTTGCACAACTAAAGTCCAACTTTGACGAAGCTGAGAATCCGAAACAAACTGGCGAGCCCGACTTTGTCCCGGAGCCCGATCCAAATGAAGAGCCGGAGCCTGATGACGCTGTTGATCCGGAACTTAACTTCGCGTTCGACGTGCTGAAGCGTGTCGAAAAACTTTCGTCAGAACTGCAACCCGAACATCTCCGCGAATTCAAATTCGAAATGGTCGACGCGAATCCCGTCGTGGCCGATCCGGCAAACCGGCCAAGTGACGACATTGGCTACCGGGCACTTCAGGAACTGCGGAACGGTGCCGAAGAGTTCGTCCACATCGACCGGGACAGTAACGAGTACCGTTACTACGGTGCTGTTACCGCAACGGAAACCTGCACCGCCTGCCATCATCACAAGAATCGTCAGACCGCCGACGGAGCCATGCCGGTGGCAAGTGGCGACCTGATCGGCATGGCGAGAATCACTTTGCCGCTAGCTGTCGTCGAATCCTCGCTGCACGCAACGAACGCCTTTGTCATAACAGCTGAGATTGTAAAAGTCGTACTGGCGATTCTCGCGATCTATCTGGTCGTTCGGTACGTGATCACCAAACCGGTTCTTCACTTGAAGAAGGTCAGTGACGCCATCGCGCATGGAAATCTCGACATGCGTGCTGACATCCGCACCGGCGACGAGTTTGAAGAACTCAGCCACGCATTTAACCGCATGCTTCGTCACCTGGTGACCGTTCAAGAAGAGCTACGTGAAGTCAACGCCGACCTTGATGGAAAAGTCGACGAACTTGCCAGCGTTAACCTGCAGCTCTACGAAATGAACAACGTCAAGAACGAGTTCCTCGCGACAATGAGCCACGAATTGCGGACGCCACTCAACAGCATCCTGGGATTCAGCGAGGTACTGGCCGATTCGAAAACCCTCACGGACAAAGAACTGCGATACGCGAAGAACATTCAGACGTCCGGCCGCAGCCTGATGACATTGATCAATGACGTGCTCGACCTGGCCAAGATCGAAAGCGGCAAGATGGAACTACATCCCGCCGAATTCCTAATGGACGACCTTGTCGAGCGGCAGGTCAGCACGTTGATGCCACTCGCCGAAAAACGTCAGATCGCACTCACCTGGGCAGTCGACGCCGGGATCCCGGCACTCTTTCAAGACGCCGGAAAAATGCAGCAGATCCTGACGAACCTGATTTCGAACGCGATCAAATTCACTCCCGAGGGCGGTCGAGTCCGGATTGCAGCTTCAAGAGTCAACGCGAATTGTGTCGTGACTATCGAAGACAACGGAATCGGAATTCCACTCGACGAACAGGAACGGATTTTTGAAAAATTTCGCCAGGGCCGAGGAGTACCGGGGCAGAAGGATACCCTCACGCGAAAATACGAAGGAACGGGCCTCGGCCTTTCAATCGTCAAGGAGTTGAGCCGGCTGCTCGAGGGCGAAGTTTCGCTCGAGAGCGAATTCGGAAAAGGCAGCAAGTTTACGGTCGATCTTCCACTAATATTAACTGTTTCGAACTTAAATGAAGACGAATCAACATCTCGACTCGTCGGAGTCAACCGCTTCCGAACTGCTGATCTGCCGGCTCCAGAGGATCGGCCAGAAACCGTCAAGGCCTCGGAAAACGATGCGTCATCGCCGGAAAAACCAGTCCAGAATCCGTCCGAATCCGGGCCAGCGCTAAGGATCGTCACGCCGCTAACATCCATCTCGCCTCAAAACCGGAAAAACGAGTAACGTATCGTCAGTCATGGATGACGCGAAAAGGAGTTGACGGATGAGTCCTCGCGATACGTACCCCAACCAGCAGGATGCTGGTCCTGCCGGAACCGGTCCAATCTCAACCTCAGTTCTGGATGCGCTGGCGCTGATCGTGGCCGAACTGGCCGGTCAAACGCACGAGAATCCGGAATTCCGTGACGCGTTCACGACGATCTCGGACTGGCTGTCGGGCGAGCTTGAAAACGCCCCCCAGCAATCTGGCAACTGCGAGGCACAGCCGCCGCAAAGCATTAGCAACACTCCAGGAACGCCGCCGAATATTGACTCTAACCGGCCGCGTCATTCCGACGTCTCAGATAACGACCTGCCCCTGATCGCTGAACGCTGCCGCCTCAAGGCCGAAGGTGTACGCTGGGCAGTCGAGCGCGACGAACTGCTGCGAGACGAAGCCGACTTTTCATTCGACGTCCGCCCCGGCGACCAGGACATTATCGGCCGCGCAAGAGAACTGCCTAACTGCTTCCTGTGGATGAACCAGCCTCGAAGCGATATCTGGTCCCGCTCTGCGAATTATCTCCTCTTAACTGACTGCTTCGAGACGCTGGCTGAATGTGTGGAGGCGATCCTGGTAACAAAGGACCTGGAAGATCGAACTCACTTCATGGCCGCCGTCGAAATGATGGCCGAGGCCCAGTCAGCGCTTCGTACTGCTGTCAGCCGTGTAGAGTCTCACCCGGATTCCGATCAGCAGATGATCTATTACTGGCTGCGAAACCGTGCCAACCAGGACCGCTTCTACATCAGCCGATTCATGAAGATCAGCGACCCGGCTGACCCCGGACGCAACGATGACGTCCACGATCGAGCCTTTGAATTACTGGAAGCAATCATTCCAGAACAGCATCTAAAGACCCAGATCGAACGCGGCATGGCCAAAGCCCGCCACCACGTTGAACGTATTGCGTCCGCCGAAGATGTCTCGGACGAATACGATTGGAGCCGTGCAACGGAATCGATCGAGGCAGTGATCGAGTGTGGTGTCGCTTGCGACGCTGACGAACTGGTGGAACTCGTGAGCCCCTATGCAGAACAGCTCGCCGATCAGAACTGGCCACAAGGGGTCCAGAATTTGCTCGCCGCAGCCCTGCGTGGCGACACAAATGACGAACACCCCGGCACGGCCGAACGTGCCGCGTAACGCCGACGCGACGTTGAGCTGCACCGCCCCCTTCGAGAATTCCTGACTCGTATCGGCGTCGCCCGATCGGTTATCAGCAGCTCGTATCCGAAACGGATATTTCGCCGATCCGTCCCGCTGCTGAGTGCATCTTCCGAACTTCGGATTGCCGCCATTTTCCGATGAGCAAATCCCCACAATCTCGCTCCGGCTCCGCTCAGACTCCTCGGAAATCCAACGAAAACCGGCAAGTCTGGCAACGTTGCCGCTAAGGCATCGCAAATCAGCGCGTTATATCCTCATGTTTTCTACGTTCTGATTCCCATCACCATGCTGAATTGTCACGTACTTCCGTGAAATACAGTTGAACTGTTGAGCCAGAAATCGTTGTATGAAGGGAACTGAAGACGTCAGGGCGTTGTCTTATGTCAACGTGGAAATGTTGCCGGCATTCTGTTTTTGTGTAACTGAAAGTTTCAACTTCTTTGTTTTCAACACTTTAGGGCCACTGAGGTGGGTATCGAGGGAACGGTTGTCGAATTTCGGTCTTGGGTTTGCTTTTGTTGACATTGCAGCTCATCGCAGTCCCCGACAGCCGGAAGTACAACTGGGAGAAAACAGACAATGGCCAGAAAGAAAAGAAGTTCGATCGACGTTCGCGACGGATTCCACGTCGTTGTGATGGGAGAAATGGAAATCTGGGATGGTGCCGACCTTGCCCTGCTTCGCGAAATTCTCGCAAAATTAGTCGACACAGAACAGCGGCCGGCAATCGGAGTCGATTTAACATTCGTCAAGTACATCCCGAGTGGATTCTTCGGGATGCTTTACGACTACACAGACCGCGGAGTTTCGGTGCGGCTTTATTCGCCACAGACTCATATCGCCAACATGCTCTGGTTCCGGGAATTCTTCGAACCGGTTGACGGCGAAGCATTCAATCTAGTGGTAAAAGCTCAAACCAGGCACTCCGCTCGCTCAGCATTGGCGGCCGGCAACGCTCCCTGGTCGGATGCTGAAGACGCTCCGGCAGCTTTTCAAGTCGTGGAAGAAAGCACGGTGGCAGCCACCATCGCTCACTGACCAGCCAAACATAGCAAAGACAAACGACCTTTCGTCCGCGACAATAACGCGGGCGAAAGGTTTTCTCTTGCGCCGTCCAGATTCAGGCCGCGCGAACAGAAGGGGTCTACCAGAGGAATCTCCGCGACGTGGCAAGACCGCTACTCGCCAGGAAAAATTTCGAGCATCAAGTCGACATCAGAGAAGTCTTCGCACAGGAAGTCAGGATCGCATGCTTCCAGGTCGTCGATCGAGTGTAACCCCGTCGCGACTGCGACAACATTCGCATTGATGGCTCGTCCACACTTCACATCCGCGGGAGTATCTCCGATCACCCATACTTCGGCGTCGCTCGGAATCTCTTTTTTCTCTCGCATATCCGCGAGCGACGCCTTCGCGACATCATCCCGATCAAAATGGTCGTCGCCAAAACCACCGCCACAAAAGTAATCGTGCAGCTGATAGTGAGCGAGTTTCAGTTCGGCACCGCGGCGGAAGTTTCCAGTCAACAGCCCCATCGTCAGCGACTCTCGACGATTCAACTCAGCCAGCAGTGCTTCGACGCCCGGCAGAATCAATCCACCGCGTGAAGCAAGTTCGTGCGGCAACCTTTCCAAATATGCGTCAACAAAACGCGACCAGTTTGCGTCAGCGTCCTCGACATCGTGGAACTTCATAAGGTCCGTGACAATCGCCCGGTCGGTACGACCTGCCACCGAGATCCCCTCAGTCGGACCTGTGATCCCAAACACCGACTCCAGAGCAACTTCCATAGCAGCCTGGCCGGCCCCGCCGGTGCTAAGTAACGTCCCGTCGATATCAAACAGGCAAACTGCCATCGAAAAATCCTTCTGTCATTCCGTGACGAGCGTCCGGTCCAGAACGCAAGGTGTTGGCAAGCAACCACCCTGCGTGCGAGTAGCAAATTGCGGACTTCAGCAAATCTAGCTGTTGACGGCCTTAAGCGCTTCCTCGCGTGAATCATACGACGGCCAGAGTTTTCCGAGACGTATACACTTCAGCAGCTCGGTCATGTTTTCTGACGCATTGCAGAAGACCGACTTTCCTCGACGCTGTTTGCACTTGGTCAGGCAGCGAAGGATCGAACTGATAATCACCGAATCGACATAATCGACGGCTTGCATATCGACAACAACGTGCAGCATACCGGGGCCATCCAACACTCGGTACAGCTCATTTGACTCCAAATGAACTTCATTATGCTGGAACTGAAGAGCTGGTCCCTGGGGGAGCACGATCAACGTATTGCCCTCTCGCTCTACCTTGAACACTTTCTGAGGATCTGGCATCGGATAACTTCAATCGCAATCAGGAAGACTGGCTAACAGAAACGAAAAATCAAAAATGACGCTGAGAACTCATCAAAAGATACCAGAGTACGAACGATTCTCATACGCAGACGCCAGCTCTCCGAACGAGGCCGGAGAAAACAACTCCAAACAGAAATCCGACATCGCTGATCAAAACTCGCGGATGCGATCGGAACGCACCGCACAATGCTCTCGCAGGCTGCATGGGGCTCTCGCAGGCTGCATGGGGCTCTCGCAGGCTGCATGGG
>CALGTK010000005.1 GCA_937904325.1 uncultured Planctomyces sp. | reverse complement strand
GATGATCGGGCTTTGTTCTCGCGCCGCTGCCGAATGTGACAATCTCATCGGACAGCACGCCTTCGCCAACGGCTTCAGCCGACACGTCACGTGACTCGACGACTTCGTATTTCGAGTTGTCGCGAACGCGGCAAACATAGCTGCTGCCAACCCTCACGATGGCGTTCCACAGCGTAAACTTTGCATAGCCACGATCCGTCAGGTACAGGCGATCGGGCTCGATAGTCCTCTCAAGGACGGCACGTTCGTCATCGTCCCCTTTGGGTTTTGCCCCCGTCACGTCGATTCGACTGGGGACGCCGCGCAGTATCTCAAAGTGGGTATGAAGTCGATATGCCGACTGTGATTTGTCCTTCGACTTTGGAAGCCATGACAGCCGGGCAACATTTACCACCGTGTTCACCACCGAACCGTCGACAGCCGTTATCGTCTGATCAATCGAATCGAACTTCGACGCACCGGGTCCGGGCAGATCATGTGCCAGCTCTTCAGCAATCTGCTTGAGCGGTTCGGGATCAAACAGCGTGACCGATTCAGAAAGCGATCCGAGCGACGCGCGACCGACACCCAGCTTCCTGCGAACCTTATCGAGCTCACTGACCTGCTGAAGTCCCCGCAGCGAATCAACAACCGGGCTGAACAACCAGAGCAGGATCAGTGTGCAATACTGGTCCATATGGAGGCTGCGGTTGCTCGCCTTGTCCCGTTCCGTACCGACGTTATGCAGCCGCTCCAGCAGCGGTCTGAGCTTGCGAAAGTACTTCAGCCCCTGAATGTCAGCCGGCTCAATCGCCGGGCCGCCGCTATCTGACTTGTTGTCTGAAGAGTTGGACACGATCGTCTGCCATAATGACGCGAATCAAAACTGACTCAACGTCATGCGCAAATGTCGTGCCGAACAGTATTGGGACGTGCCTCAATACCGGTTACATTGTTTTGAGTCTTCGCTGGTTTCGGCCTTGGGGTTGAATGATTCTAAATCTTTTTCAGAAATCCGTCAGTAAGTCCAAGCCAAATCCAGAAGCGACTAGCTGCTCTTGGCGGCTGCCAGCAGGCTTGAAAGTCGTGACTTATCTCGAGCGGCTTTATTCTTGTGAATCAAGTTCTTAGCGGCCGATTGGTCGAGTCGTTTGGCGATCTGACGGAACAGCGATTCCTTATCCTCAAACGAAACCTCAGCATCGACGACTGTCGTGCGGAACTTTTTGACGAGCGTTCGCAATGCCGATCGTTTGGAGCGGTTTGTAAGTCGAAGTTTCAAGCTCTTGCGGTGAGCTTTTTTAGCGTTAGCAGTATGCGGCATTTGGCAAATCTTCACTAGTTCTGACATGGCCAGAAGTCTGGCGGTTTCTTGACGTCGGGAGTGTAGCCAGAAATTACAGCTGATTCCAGCGACCGATTGGTGCTCCCGCGTGGCGAAAATGAAGCCTCGGCATTCTGCGTAAGGGCTGTATCAGACTGACTAAAGGCAGTTAAGATGAAAAACGCAGTTTGGCCAATATCCGGTTTCGGTGTTTATTTTGACAAATGAGCTTGATTGGTCGGCAAAGTGAGCGGCAGAGATTCAAGATAAGTCGAAGGGGAAACAGTTGAACGCGAACGTTCCTGAGCATTGGAACATTTCTGTCGGGCCATCAAACTGGTTCGCGTTGCGGCACCCGTCTGGCTGGAACTCTCAAACCGACGGCAACATTCTCCACCTTACGTCTTCTGACGACCGAATCTCGCTCACGCTGCACTGCATCTGGCTGGAAGATTCAGTCCAGCGTCTCGAAGATCATTCACTACTTCTGGAAGAGATATTCCCGGTCCGACGGAATGTTGAGAGTCTGGCGTCTCTTGAAATCGCTCAGGAAAATATCGGTGTTCAGGGAGAAGCCGTGCTTGGCCCTGATACTCCGTGGTGGAAACGAGCGTTGGCTCCTCAGACATGGCGGCGTTGGAGAATTCGGGCGATCAAATGCGAAAGCCTCTGCGTGATGGCCATCTATCTTCAGGGCGACGAGTTCGACCCGGAAGCTGACACGATCATGCGACTGGTGATGCAGTCGATCGAGTTTTCCGAACCGTTAGCCGACCCGCCATCGATGTTTGCAAATCGAGTCTTGAATATTGCTCGCAGTCAATTTCCCGGATACGTCTGCGAACTGGACGACCTGCTTCAATTGCAGCTTGGTGAGTCGAAGATCAACCTCTTTAACGTGTACCGACGATACGCAAATTCGCCAGACCAGTTTGATAAGATCGTTCAGCCTGCGTTGGACACTCTGCACGATGTTCAGAACTGGGATACCACACGGCTGGAACCAGCACTCGACGATATTCGCGACCGGATCATGCCGATGCTCTATCCGGAGTCGACATGGCAGGAACAGTTTCCGGAATTCGCAGCGCAACCGTGGATCGGAGGATTGATGATTCTGTACGTCGTCGACGAAACGGACGCGTACTGGTACATCCGCGATGACCTCATTGGACCATGGGGAGTTTCGATCGAGGACATTCACACGATTGCAATTCAGAACCTCAATGCGTATTTCGAAGAGAATACGATGGAGCTGATGCTGACTGGCGAGCCGAGCGGTGCTCAGCTTCTACTTCCAGAGCGACCGGATGCGTACAATTCAGCGAGGCTTTTAAGCGAGTCTTTCCATCTTTCGATGCAGGAATTTCTCGGTCGGGAGTTCGTGGTCGGGTTGCCAAACCGAGACTTCTTTGTGGCCGTCAGTTTGACTTCGGATGAAATTATCGAGCAGGTTCGCGCGAAGATTGTCGACGATTACGAACGGATAGATCATCCATTAACCAGGCGTTTGTTGCTTGTCAGCAGCGACGGCGTCAGCGAGTTTGTCGGCCGGAACAAGTAACCAGGCAAGCTAACTTGATAGCCACCGGTTTCGCCTGAGAGTTAGACTTCACGCTCGGTAGTGGGAAACGATTTGTGGCGTGCTGCAGCACAGTTTTGATCGATGATCAGCCAAATGGAAATGGATACGATGACTGTTCAGGACGAGCAAGCGAACGAACCTCAATCTGCTGATTCAGGCAACGGTTCGGCGGCCGAAGCGGGTCGGATTTTTTTTGATGCCAACTCGACGACCCGCCCGTACCCGCAAGTGATCGAGACCGTCGCACATCACCTGAGACTTGCCTACGCGAATCCTGGCAGTCGGCACGCTGAAGGTCGGAAGGCTCGGCGCGTCTTTGAAGAAGCCAGAGAGAAGATTGCTGATCTGCTTGGGGCCAGCCCCGGCGAGGTCATCTTCACTAGCGGTGGTACCGAAGCCAGCAATATGGCGATTTCGGGCTTTGCGTCTTGCGTGCCAGAGGCCGTCGCGCTGACGGCGGGCGAGCATCCCGCCACCAGTGAATCATGCCAGGCTCTCGTTCAGCGAGGCTGGGAACTTGTTAATATGGCTGTCGACGCGGACGGTCGCCTGTTGCAGGATCAATTTGCAGCTTTACCGTGGGAACAATTAAAGCTGGTGACGCTGATCCTTGCTCACAACGAAACGGGCGTCATTCAGGATACGGACGCACTCGCTCAACACTGTTTGCAACGCGGCGTGCCTCTCCACATTGATGCCGTGCAGGCCGTCGGAAAGATCCCCATCAACTTTCGAGAGTTGCAAGCCACATCGTTGTCCCTGGGGGCTCACAAGTTTCACGGCCCGCGAGGAATCGGAGCGTTGCTGCTTAGAGAAGGCGTGAATCTGGCACCTCTTCAGTACGGAGGTCATCAGGAATCCGGCCGCCGACCGGGCACTGAAATGGTTGCATTGGCTGCCGGGATGGCTCGTGCTTTGGAGATTTGCCACACGGACATGAATTCACGAATTACCGCACTGCAGACCATGCGTGATGAACTGGAACAACGCCTGCAGGCAACCTGCGAACCGACAGTCATCAACAGCCCTGCCGGGTACCGTCTGCCGAACACGTTGAACATCTCATTTCCCGGCGTAGATGGCGAGGCAATGTTGGTCGCGTTGGATCTGACGGGGATCGCCTGCTCGCTGGGCAGCACCTGCTCAAGTGGATCTGCAGAGCCGGCTCCCGTTCTGATGGCAATGGGGCGTCCGGAAGACGTCTATAAATCTGCCGTCCGCTTCACACTGAGCAGCGATAATCGACCGGAAGAAATACTGATCGCCGCCCAAAGAATCGCTGCTGTGGTCAAGCGACTGCGAGACATCGCCAGTTCCTGACCGGCCTTTTCCAAAGGCCTTTGTCGGAATTTCAAACGACCGATCCAAAACTCTTGGCTCGTTCGGAATAGACAGCTATACTCCCCTCGTCTGACAGGTCTTAATCGTGCGACCTGGACGGCCAGCCTCAAATTAATAGAGGCGGCAAGACCAACGAATCTGCCCTTTAGTGTAACGGTAGCACGATTGACTCTGACTCAATTAGTCTAGGTTCAAATCCTAGAGGGGCAATTTC
>CALGTK010000004.1 GCA_937904325.1 uncultured Planctomyces sp. | reverse complement strand
GAAGAATTGTTCGTCGAGGTAGGCGCCATTCTCGATGTGAGCTTGCTCAAGGTATTTCTTTTGGCTGCCGTACCTGTTGTCATAACGCCCGATAAACAGTCGTCTCGCCGCGTCATCGTTGAATCCAAGTGCCTCGTTACTTTCCCCGGCGGCGATTCGTTCCATCTTCTTGTCAGCTTCCCCGATAAACTTCCTCATGCGCTCGTGCCGCTTTTCGGCTTCGAAGTTCTTCTTCGTGTTTTCCAACCGTGGCTGCCCGGCCCAGTGCATTGCGGTTTGAACGATTTTCTGCGCGGCCTCGAAATACCCTTCGAAGTGAAACGCGGAGAACTGCTGGCTCTGCCCGATCGTGTCGAAACCTTCGCCGATATCGTCAGGGGGAATGAGTTCTTCAGGAACGCGGAGCCCGAACAAATCCTCCATCGTGTTGCGATACTCTCGTCGATTGATGCGCCTCAGCATGACTTCGCCGCCGGTTTCCGAAAACCGCTGCTTCGCCAGGAGTAGTGAGTCGGTCAGGTGTTCCAGCACCGGCTCAAGTTCAACGTTCGCTGGACGCGGCTTGTCTTCCGGCGGCATCTCACCGAGGTTGAGTGCATCCAGGACTTCCTGCCAACGTTCGGCCGCGGCGCTCGTTGACAGCTCGCGATTAAGCGTATCCAGACGCAGGTCACCTTCCTGTTTCTTCGCACCATGACAACTCACGCAATGCTTCTGAAAGAAGCCCGCCAGTACCTTGGGATTCAGTTGCACGAAGTCTGCGCTTTTGCGATCGTCGGCTTCCTGAGCAGCAACGACCGCTGACAGCAGCAGGCTAAGCGTAATAGCTATGAGATACTTCACGACGTTCATGTCCTTCGACGAATCAATTAGTTTCTTCAGCTGGTGACCCCTTTCTCGACTGCGTCAAATAACAATCTCCCCCAGCGTTCCTGTACTGTGACTGAAGCCATCGAGTGGAACTCCGGCGGACTGCATCAGCGTCAGCCAGTAGTTCGCCAGCGGAGTGTCCTTCTGTGGCAAAACGATGTGTTCGCCGGATTTCAGATTCTTTGCCGCGCCGCCGGTGTAGATGGCGGGGCAGCCTCGCAGTCCATGGCCGCTGCGGAGATTTGAGCCATAACTGATCAGCGACGAGTCGAAAAGATTCTGGCCGTTCAGGTCTTCCGTGGATTTGAACAGATCAATCAGCGATGCCAGCAGCTCCATGAAGAGAACGTCTTTCTGCTCGGACGCCTCGCGACGTTGTGGATCGAGGCCGTAGTGCGACAGCGAATGCGGGTTCAGGTTGATGCCGTGGCCCTGCAAAACGGACGCGACGGGCTGGCGATAGGTGATGACTCGCGTTGAGTCCGTTTGGAATGCCGCAACCATTAGGCGATGCATGGTCTTGATTGACTGAAGTCCGTCCATTACTTCTTCTTTGGGCTGTGGTACTGGTGACTTCGGCTTCGGAGTCTGGGACCACTGAGCCTGACGGCTCAAGTCGTGTTCGATCTGGCGAACGGACTCAAAGTAGTCTGCCAGCTTGCCCTGATCCGACTTGCTCAGCTTCGGCTTAACGAATCGGACGTCGGAGAGAACCCCGTCGAGGATGCTTCTTTTCTCGGCCAGCCGATACTCGCGTTCTGCTTTGGATTCTTTGCTCTGACCGAACAACTGGTGATACACATCCAGCGGGTTATTGATGCCGGGAATCGGATGTCCCTTGTCTGACCATGCCAATGACAGGCCGGGACCGTGGCCATCCTTATTCGCGTCGTCGCTTAACGTCAGCGTTGGGAAACGGGTGTCCGTTCCAATCTTGCGGGCAACAACCTGATCGAGCGATACGGAGTTATGAAACTTCTTACCGGGAGTGCCAAGTACATTCGCCCCCGTCAGATAGGACGTGCTTCCCGAGTGAGGACTGGATGCGCCGAGGTTCGTCAGATTCGAGACCATCGAGATCTCGTTCTTATGTCGCTCCAGCGATTTCATTCCGGGTGCCAGTCCCATGTCGGCAAAGCGACCAGCCTTCGTCGGAAAGAAGGACTGCGAGGTAAACCCGAAGCCGCATCCGATGATCAGGATTCGTTTGGGACTCGCGGCGGGCGTCTTTGCTTGACCAACCGACTCCAGCAATGGGAGCGCCAGCACCGTGGAGCCGGCTTTCAGGAATGCCCGTCGGTTGTGGACGTGAATGCTCATGGACTTTGACTTTCATCTATTGTTGGTTGTTGTTTATCGAGTCTGATCGCTGCGTCGGAAAACCGGATGCCTGACGATGGCGTACACGAGGTCGCCGATTCGGTAATCGTTCTGTTTTGATGTCTTCAGGATTTCTTCGATGGCCTGTTGATCAGAGAACTCAACATGCCGACCGAGTCCGTACGAGATCAACGCTTCCGTGATTGATCGGGCCAGCCTGTCTTTCTGCTCAAGCAGTCCGGCTCGGAATTCACTCAGGTCTTCAAACGTCGCATCGTTCGGAAACTTGCCGGAGCTGCGGACGGGGATCATTTCGCCAGCTCCTTTTCTTTTACCGATGTTGCCGACGACTTCCTCATCGCGCCATTGTCCGAGGAGGTCGAAATTCTCCAGACCGAAACCAATCGGATCGAGCTTCCGATGGCATGACGCACATTGAGCTTTGCGCTGATGCAGTTCGACGATCTCCTTGATTGGCAGAGCCTTGTC
>CALGTK010000003.1 GCA_937904325.1 uncultured Planctomyces sp. | reverse complement strand
CACTATGAAGCCAATCTGCGTGAGAATGTTATTGTCCATGCCGCGGAACCAAACGCCGATGATGGCGAAAAGTAGACACAACGGCACGATCAGAATAATTGACAGTGGCAAAAGCCAACTCTCATACTGTGCGGCAAGCGCCAGGAACACGAACAGCACCGCCAATGGGAACAGATACACGATTGTGTTTCCCGCCTGCCGTTCCTGAAAGGCAATTTCCGTCCAGGCATACGCAAAGCCTGGAGGCAGGTTCTGATCGGCGAGCCTCTCCATTGTGGATAGGGATTGTCCTGTGCTGTAGCCGGGAACCGTGGAACCATTGATGTCTGCGGCCGGGTACAGATTGTAGCGAACAAGACGGTCAGGACCTGCAGTCTGCTTCAATTCCACAACCGCTCCTAATGAGATATCCGCACCGCTGGCACTGCGGGTCCGCAACCGCAGGATATCCGATGATTCATCACGAAACTCAGGCTCAGCCTGCGCCGTCACACGATAGGTCCGACCGAGATAGTTAAAGTCATTCACAAACTGAGACCCCAGATAGACCTGAAGCGCTTCAAAGATGTTGCTGATGGGGATGTCCAGCATCTGCGCTTTGGTCCGATCAACATCCGCATAGACTTGCGGGACCGTAGTGCGAAAGTTGGAGAACACCTGCACCAGGCCAGGCTGCTGGTTCGCCTGTTCGACCAACTCCTGCGTGACTTGATCGAGTGCTCCGACTCCGTCACCGCTCTGATCCTGGACATACATTTTGAATCCACCGCCGCGGCCAATTCCCCGGACTGGTGGTGGTGGGATCACGAGAATGCGTGCTTCGTTCACCGCATTCAGTTCACGACGCAAATCGGCAACAATCGCGTTTACTCCACGACCCCGCGCGGACCTTTCCCGCGCATTGTCGAGGGGCAAAAAGGTGACCGCAGCGTTGGGACTGATGGTAAATGTCGCACCGGAAAGCCCGGCAATCCCAACCGAGTGCGAAACTCCATCAATTCTGCCACCGATAGCCGCCACGCGCTGAGTCACCTCGTCAGTGCGAGCCAGAGACGCTCCATCAGGAAGCTGGATCGCGATAATGACATACCCTTGATCCTGCTCTGGAATAAAGCCGGAGGGAACGAGCCCAAAGCTGTACCACGTCCCAACGAGCAATGCGCCATAAATTGCAAGAGACACGAATGCCATACGGATGATGCGCCCAACGAGGGCGGCATAGACATTGCTTGTCATGTCGAAAAAGCGGTTGAATCCCCGAAAAAACCAGCCAAACAGTAGGTCCGCCAGCTTTCCAACTGCGTTCTTTTCAGCGTCCTTCGGTCTCAACAGCAGCGCGCACAGGGCGGGACTCAACGTCAAAGACACGAAGGTGGAGAACGCCGTTGAGATGGCAATCGTCAGCGCGAACTGTTGATAAAAAATGCCACTGATGCTGGGAATGAAGACGGTCGGGACAAAAACGGCAATCAAAACCAATGTGGTTGCAATCAGAGCCGAACCCACTTCATTCATCGCCTGATGAGCGGCTTCACGTGGATTCATTCCCTCGGCAATCAACCGCTCGACGTTCTCGACCACCACAATCGCATCGTCGACGACAATTCCGATTGCAAGCACGAGGCCAAACAGAGACAACGTATTGAGGGAGACTCCCAGAAACTGCATCGCCGCGAATGTCCCGATCAGCGAAATCGGAATGGCGACAACTGGGATAATCGTGGGCCGCCACCCGTGGAGGAACAGGAACACCGTCAAAACGACAAGACCCGTGGTGATAAAAAGAGTATTGAAGACTTCGGCAATGGACTCTTCGACGTAATCGGTCGGATTGTAGGCGATCTCGTAGCCGATCCCTTCCGGAAAATCCTGGCTGAGTTCGCCCATTGTTCGTTTCACTTCGGCCGCAGCATCAACAGCGTTGGTACCGGGCCGCTGGTAGACGATGACGGCAATGGCCGAATTTCCATCCAGGTAACTGCGGCGAGTGTAGTCTTGTGCTCCCAGTTCGATTCGAGCGACATCGTTCAAGCGCGTCACTCGACCACCCGCACCGCGTTTCACAATGATTTGACCAAATTCATCAACTTCGCGGAGACGGCCTTGCGTCGTGACATTCAACTGAAAGGCCCCTGTGTCGTCCGTGGGCGGTTGACCAATCACTCCGGCAGCTACCTGCACATTCTGTTGACGAATGGCCTGGACAATATCTCCGGCTGTCAGGTCCACATGATTCATCTTCTCAATGTCAAGCCAGATCCGCATCGCATATTCGTTGCCGCCGGCGATCCGAATGTCCCCCACACCGTCAAGCCGCATCAGCGCATCGCGAATGCGCAAAAAGGCAAAGTTGCTGATATAAAGTTGGTCGCGGCTCTGGTCTGGGGAGTTGAGATGCACGACCATCAGCATGTCCGGAATCTGCTTACGCGTCGTCACGCCGATTTGACGCACTGCTTCCGGGAGCCGCGCTTCGGCGATGGCCACACGGTTCTGCACCAGCACCTGCGCATCATCGAGATCCGTGCCGAGCTTGAACGTGACGGTCAACTGCATCGTCCCGTCGCTGCTGGATGATGATTCCATGTACAGCATGTTGTCGACGCCGTTCATTTCCTGTTCGATCGGCGTCGCGACCGTATCGGCGATGACCTGCGGTGTCGCTCCGGGGTAACTGGCCCGCACAACGATCGTCGGAGGAGCCACGTCTGGATACTGCGAGACGGGAAGCGAGTAATAAGTGATCCCGCCCACCAGCACGAGAATGAATGAGAGTACGGACGCGAAAATCGGTCTCTCAATAAAGAAATGCGTAAACTTCACTTGGCATCCCCCTCGGATCCATGTGGGACTGAGGAAGTTGCTGCCCCTGCTGTTCGAGCCGAGTGAGGTCCAATCCACTGTTCCGGAGCCAGCGGTTCATAGTCATCGGGGAGGCCGTCTTCGATCAATTCGATTTCTCCCTCAACGACTTCCACTTGCATCCCCGGTCGCGCTTGCAGCAGGCCTTGGACTACCAGGGACTCGTCGCCATCCAATCCTTCTCGAATCACTCGTAGACCATCCACCATTGGTCCCGGCGTCACACCTCGTCGCGCAATCTTGCCGTCGATTACGACATACACAAACTGAGACGATTGATCCGTCCCAATCGCCGAGTCGGGGATCAGCACAGCTCGATAAGGTGAGCTGCCGGGGATACGAATCCGGGCGAACATGCCGGGCAACAACACGCCATCGGCATTGGAGAACACACACCGTGCACGCAGGCTGGCCGTGCTACTGTCCAATCGATTATCCACAAAGTCCATGTGGCCATGACGGGGAAATGCCGTCTCGTCGACGAGGCCGAGGTAGACCGGATTTTTGGCGTCCCGAGAACTGGCTCGCTTTCCCAGATTGGCAAGGCGAATGTACTTCAGCACTTGCTGTTCGTTCGCGTCAAATGTGCAGTAAATTGG
>CALGTK010000002.1 GCA_937904325.1 uncultured Planctomyces sp. | reverse complement strand
CCGCGTCATACTGGCGGGCAATTTGATCTTCGGACAGCACAGTGTTAAAGATCGCAAAGTCGTCCAGTGCGCCGTAGAACTCTGAGCCGGACGGGCTTCTTCCCAGCCGCCAGGCTCCGGGCGTGTCATTGATGCTGTGGTCCGTTTCTGTGGGCTGAGTCAGAACATGCTGTCCGTTCAGGTACACACTCATTTTCCCCTGGACCAGATCCGCAACGGTTGCGAAGTGGTACCAGCATCCTTCCTGCACCAGATTCGAAGCAGTGGTCAACGCTTCCTGGGCCGGACTGTCAGTGAATGCGACATTGAAGTGCAGGTAGCCAGCTTTGTTGACCCACAGAACGTTTTCGCGATTCGTTCCACCGCTGGTGAAGTCCGTCTCACCATCTCCCTGATTCCCCTTGAAGTAGATAGCCTGCCATTCGTGATCCACCAGGTTGTCCACCATGAACCAGCCTGTGACAGACTGTGCCTGATTTCCATACAGACCAGGCGAATCGGGAATCGAGATGGAACCGGTGCCTTTAATGGAGACGGCCGTATCCGGTTGCTGTTTAATGGGCCCGTCCACACCCAGCGTGACATTGGCATACGTTCCGTTGACGCCTGAGCGGGATGCATCACGGGCAACGGTTCCGGTCTTTTCATTCAGGGGCCAGTAACCGGCCGGGGCGTCCTGCAGAACAGAATAATCGTCCCAGGCCAGCAGGCCGACATCGACCACACTGCCTTCCAGGCGATCGACACCGCGGGCACGCCCTGTTTCATCGGGCTCGGCCTGCACGTCCAGCGTAAGCTGTTCACCGGCAATCACCGACAGATTAGGCGACAACAGTCGCGCGTCGTGCAGTCGAATCAGGAAGGTCTCGTCAGAATCACCGCTGTCGACGGCTCCGTCAGGGGCATCGATGAAAATCTCATGGCCCTCAATGACGCCACGTGACGTCCCGCCACCACCTGTGATGTCACCGGACAGATTCTTCAGTTCAACGATGCCACTGGGATTGTTGATCGTCCCGCTGATCTGCAGCAGTGGCGTTGCCGTGGACGGATCGGACCACAGATTGCGAGCATAAAACTGGCCTCCCAGCGTCTCTCCAGCAGGCAGTGTCGTCGTGTAATTCAGGTTGTCGTTCGCACTAATGACGCTGACGTTCGGAGAATACGGAAAACTGACCAGGTCCACATCATCCACAATGAGATCACGGCTGGAGCGGTTCTCCAGATCGACGTGTGCGTGGGCATAAAATAATGGCGTGCCTTTCACCGTGGCCGTATCGGTCATGAACATGACATCCGATGCTGCGATGTCACTGATCTTAAATTCGTAGTTCTGACCGGCGATGGAATCCGACGACTGGGGATCATCAAACGAAACAGACTCAATCGTGATTTGATCGAATTCGACGACAAGAGGCAGTTTCTGTGCTCCGTCAAGATCGTTCCATGTGTGATTGGAGACCTGATACTGAGCGGCGTTTTCGTTGCCTCCAGAATTGTTCGGCTCGTTCAAATTCCAGTTCTCAAAGGCGTTCACCGGTCGGGTCCATTCGCCTTCGGTGACCTCATCGCTGGCATTGATCCAGAGTCCGACGTATTCGTGATCAGGCAGACATTTTCCCCGGGGATTATTCTGTCCCTCACAGAACTCCTCATGGAAAAGCTCGCGCAGCTGTTCCTCATCCGCCTCTGACTGGATGTCGGCAATGGTCCCTGACGGACTGTGAGACGCGGCGTCGGCCAGCGCTTCCTGCCATGTCCAGGTACCGGATTCACGGGCAGAATTCTTTCTCAGTTCGAGAGTCTGGCTGCCGTTATCGTCCATTGTTTTCAGTACGTAGTAACGCTGTTCGTCGGCGTGGGAGGTAATCCAGTCGGACGTGAGGTTACCTCGAGCATCTGTGGACATTCGAAGTGCAGCGTAATCGTTTCCGTCACCTGCCGGCCCGACGGTGTCCACCTCGGTAAACGTTCGAAATGCGAGGTCCGCCTCATTGGGCGAGGCCAAATAACCGTTCGGTTGAAACAACCTCCCCGTGGGATAGGGGTCCTTTGACGATGCGCTGAACTTTGCGGTCCCGTTGGACAAAGAAAACACCAGGTAATAAGTGGCTCCGGGATCCACCGTCACCCGCTCCTCAAACTGCACCGTGGCCCATTCACCCGGGGATACATCCAGAGCGGTCGCTGTAGTCAGCAAGTTTTCACTTGAGGCAGGAAGGGTGTCGTGGAGTGCGATGGTGACATCCGACGGACCGCCAAAGGAAGACAATTTGACACTTGCGCCGGTCATATTGTCACCGCCAGGCTGGAATGACTGAGCGACGGCTGGATTCAACCAGCTGCCATCATCAAGTTCGGCCGCCTGATCAATGACCGGATACCCGGTTCCCCAGTTCGAGT
>CALGTK010000001.1 GCA_937904325.1 uncultured Planctomyces sp. | reverse complement strand
TAATTCGAGCGATCTTCATGTTGTCATAAGCGGTCGTCTGGTGACGCAGCCAGGCAATCACGGCCGACTCAGCTCGCTGCTCGATCGGAATTCTCTGTGTGCGAGCAACCGTTCCGCTGCCAATCGGCGTCGCGTGTTCGACAACCGCGTTGGCAAGTCTGGCGGCAATCTCCGCATGACGCGAACTGAAATTCAGAAATGCGAGCACTGCTGCGTTAAAGTCCTCGACGTACTCATGCTGCTTGCGTTCCCGCCGTTCAGTATCCGCTTGTCGCTTTCTGGCGTACGACACGGTCGAACGTTCAACTACCAGACCCGCACGCACAGCGGCGATTCGATCAGCCGAAGCCCACACCCCTTTTGAAAACGTCCTCCGACCTTTCTTCTCCTGAACGGTCCAGGATGGTCCGCCAGCTTTAACGCGACGAGTCAACGCAGCGTCACCCGGTGGCAATAGTTCCCACGCATCGGGAACTCGCAATTCCTGACCGTCTGCCGTTCGGACAACACGTTCCGCAGATCCCGGCGACACCACTCTGGATTCGCCTGGTTGTTGGTCTTTCGTACTCACGTCGCTGCTTCCCTGCCGATGTGTTTGTCTTTGATCGTCGAGGTTATTCGACCGGGTCTTTTTCAAAGTCCGACAGATTGACCCAACCGGCCTTAACCTTCTCTCCCGAAACGAACCGGTCGTAAAAATTGTCGGTGCTTGCACCGGAATAGGGATAAGAGTCAAACACGTCACCTAGACCGCTCATACGCGGATCACCCTGCGTCTTCAACTCGCTGAATAGCTGCTTCTTCATTGCGGCGATTACGTCTGCATGCATTCCGTGGCCGGCAAGATTCTTCACACAATCCGGATCGCTCGACAGGTCGTAGAGTTCGTCTGTCGGTCTTCTCCCGAAACACAAATCCCAGAAGTCGTTATTGCTGCGGTTTCGCCGCATTTCGAGTATCAGCGACTTTGTCGGACTGCCATCGCAATTGAGGTATCCGGTCAGTGGGTGCCCGGCCGGCCACCGGTCAGTCTTGAAATTGTACAGGTAGAGCATATCGCCTTTGACGATCCCGCGAATCGGGTATCCCCAATTGTTCGGTCGACCGATGTCGTGCCGCTCTTTGCCGACCAGAACGTGGTCACGATGGAGATTCCGTTTGTCTGTTTCCTGAGCGTTAAAGACCGGAAACAGACTTCGACCACTGATCGGCTGCATGATTGGCCCGGCATTCGCCACGCATCCGGCTTCCAGAAACGTCGGCGCAAGATCAGCAAAATCTACGAAGTCCTCGACGACTCGCCCTGCCCCTTTGATCCCACTCGCCCAGCGAATCGCCAGAGGAATATGATTCGAGTGGTCATACGCCTGCCCCTTCGCTCGCGGAAACGGCATCCCATGATCGGACGTCGCGACGATCAACGTGTTATCCAGTTGCCCGGCTGCTTCCAGTAATGCCAGAGCCTTTCCGAGATGATTGTCGAAATGTTCGACCTCGATCGCGTAGTCGAGCATGTCGTTGCGAATTGTTTCGTTATCCGGCCAGTAGCCAGGTACGCGGTCCACATCATCGAGCTTCTTACCAAGCCGTACGCCGGATCCATATTCGTAACCACGATGCGGCTCTGTAGTCCCCAGCCAGAATGACCACGGCTTATGATCGGCGTTCTCGCTCAGGAAATCGGCAAAGTTGGCGGCATAGTCAACTCGTGAGATCCCCTTCGCAGGAGGCTTTGCAGTCTTTCCTTGAAATCGTTGCCCAGTAATTCGACGAGGCTTGCCACTCGCATCGTTCGCAAACCCCGGTCCCCAGCCTTTTCCCGTAAAGCCTGTCGAATAGCCATCCGATTCGAGACGTTCCATGAAGCTTCCGAACTTCGGCGGGAAGATCGCCATGTGATTGCCAGCTTCTTCTAATTGCCACGAGTAGCGACCAGTCAAAATGATTGCGCGGGACGGAGCACATTTTGCATTCGGCGTGTACGCTCGAGTGAAGAGGATCCCTTCCTGCGCGACCCGATCAAAGTTCGGAGTCTGGACCCAACCGCAACCGTAAGCGCCGGCGTGGCCGAACGACCAGTCGTCGGCAATCGCGAACAGAATGTTTGGCCGCCTGGATTCGCCACTTTCTGCTGCAAGGAGCCCGTCGCGGGTAACAATTGCGGCAACGGTGATCGTTGCCAGAATCAAAATTGGTCGTGTCATAACCAGCTCTAATGACTTGATATCGGAATATGGATTCTGTCGAGAAGTGCGGAGCCGTTGGAATAAGATCTGTTGGCGACGTAGTCAAACGCGTCTACTCACCAGTTGGCAACCTGATAGTCCTTCAGAAACTGCCCCCACTGATGCTCGCCCGTCAGAAATCCCGTGAAGATGGGATCGCAAATCCTCGCGGCGGCATCGATTTGATCAAGTGGCGGGTGAAAGTCCAGTTCTTCCGTCTTGCGCTGAGCGATCTCGACAGGATCTTCGTCCGTAATCCAGCCGGTATCGACGCTGTTCATATGGATTCCGTGGCGGGCGTAATCCTGCGCCGACGTTCGAGTCAGCATGTTCAACGCCGCTTTAGCCATATTTGTGTGCGGATGCTTGTCCGTCTTGTAGGCCCGATAGAAAATGCCCTCCATCGCGGAAACGTTTACGATGTGCTTGTCAGCGGTTTCGACTCTCAGCATCAGCGGCTTCAAGCGAGCATTCAGTATGAACGGAGCTATCGAGTTGACCAGCTGAACTTCGAGCAGTTCAACCGTTGAAACATCTGCCAGCCGGAGTCGCCAACTATTAACAGTGCGCAAATCAACCTGCTGCAAATCGCCGTCAAGTTGGCCGGTTGGGAACAGTTCTTCCCCATTGTAAGCGTCTTCGGGGGCCAAACGAAGTTGAGACAGTTCGGCCGCTCGCTGGATGCCAGCCAGGCTGCTCCCCACTTGCGTCGGCACTTGCACATCGACGTCGTCGCTGTTCGATATCTTGCCTTTTTGTCGAAGAGCCTCGTAAGACTCAAGCAACGGCTGAGTGGCCACCGAAAGCTGCTCCGCGAGTTTCCGTTCGTCTTCCATCAGGTGGCCATAAAATCCAGGCGGCCGGCGAACCGTCTGGCAGGCATTGTTAAGAATGAAGTCGAGCCTCGGCAGCGTCTCACAAAGGTGATCGGCAAAGGCTTCGACGCTGGGAGTGTGGCGAAGATCGACCCCGTGAATCTGTAACCGTTCCGTCCACTTTGAACTGTCTTCTTCCGACGTAAACCGTGCAGCCGCGTCTCTCGGAAATCGTGTTGTGACAATTACGTGACAACCGGCTCGCAACAGCTTCAGGGCTGCCTGAAAACCAATCTTCACGCGGCCGCCGGTAAGCAGTGCGTAACGTCCGGAAAGGTCGGCAGTCCGTTCGCGGCGTTCCCAGTTCAGGGTCGCGCAGTCAGGACAAAGAGCGTCGTAGAAGTAGTGGACCCGGTCATACTCTCGCTTGCAGATGTAACAATTCTGCGGCACGCTCAACTGGTCAATGAAGTCTCCATCGACAACGTCGGCCGGTGGGGGCAGTTCGGGTTCGAACGGAGCCGGCGGACACGGCCGCTTCAACTGCCGAGTCCCCAACGGATTGCGAATACCCGTTCTGGCTAGCCGGCGTTTGTCTTCAGCTTTTTCCTGCGTCGCTTCAGCCTGCTTGCGTTTCCTGATCGCTCGAACGAGCCGTTTGCGGTCCTTACGATCCGGACTCGCAACGCGCTCCGCCGCCTGAATCAGACGCTGGTGATCTCCCTTGGTCAGCTCAGCCAACAGCCCGCGATTGCCCGCAACGTGTTCCAGAATTTTAACAGCGTGCTGCAATTCTCCACGCGTTGGGACAGGTTGCTCAGCCGGTTCTTCAGACGCTTCCACGTTCAACTCTCAATTGTACTAAGTCAGGAATTGTCCCACGGTTGCAGAGTGAACTTTCGTCCGGATTCCCACGATGCTGCATCTGACGAATCCAATTTCACACACTTGATCATCGACCAACGAGTCCGAAGTCCATCGGTTCCAGACTCAGGATCTTCCATTCTTCGTCAGTGTGTGAACCAAAAGCTGTGGGTTCGTAACTACCGACAAAGTCGACATTGCTTCGTGCTGGAATCTGCTCTTCGAGGCCAGTCAATGAATAGACAGCATTTACGACAAGCCTCCGCAAGTCCTCCTCCAGCCAATCCGTCGAAGAACCCGCGGTGAGACAGAATGATCGCCCTTTTTCACCTGAGGGAGCGATGTAGTTGTGGAACCACGCCCACGGCATCGGTGAGTCATTGCGTCCATCGGTCACGGTTGAATCCGAGCGTCTAAGTCCCGGCAAAACATAACCGTGGTAGAGGACCGTGTCGCCTGCTGTGAGTTTGTTAACGCCGTTGACGTCCGTTCGAGCGAACAACTCCGGAGCGACACCTTGCAGCACAGGATGGGCCGCGTGCTGTGAATTGACGCGGGCCAGCGTCGCTTCTTTCTGAAACTTTCCGTGATGTGAAACCCAGGTATCCCCCAGAATCTGCTGACCGAATCCTCCAGGCCATTTCGTGCTTCTAAAGTTCCAGCTCGCATACTTACTGGGACTGTCAGCCGGATACCGAAACGGATGAGTCGCGTTTCGAAAACCGATCACGGGCTTTCCGGCGTTGATAAAGTCTGCAATGTGCTTCGTGTCAGAGTCTGGCAATTCGCGAAACCGAGTAAACAACACAAGTAAGTCAGCAGACGCCAGCACATCCAGCCCCGGAATATAATGCGGCTTATTCGGGTTGATGAAACCGTCGTTCGGGTCGATCGAAAACAGCACCGTGCAATCGAAGCCATGCCGCTGCGAAAGGATCTTCGCAAACATCGGCATCCCTTCTTCCGACCGGTAGTACTCCTCACCCGTCACGAAGACGATGTGCTTACCAATGGCTGGGCCGGTTTCTCCTTTGATTTCAAGTCGAAAATCTGCCGCAAAACTACGCGTGTCAATAAAAAACAAAGAGGCGAGAACCATGAAATGCACGAAGGCGATGCCCATCGATAGACTCTTGTTCGTCATTGTTTGTCCCTCTGAAAATTCCTGAAAACGAACTGAATTAAAAACGTTGACAACCGTGCAGTGTGCAATTCACTGGGTAAATATGTGCAGTGAACTTTGCTCGGACTTCTCAAGGAGAATAACGTCACTGCCAATGAAGGTCAGCTTGGCATGCCCATTTTCAGCGAACCACTTAAAGGTTTCACGAGAGAAGAAGCTGACGTGAGTTTGATCGTTTTTATAGTGCCAGTTTGCGAACGATGATCGGTCCATCGCCTGTTTTGTCATGATGCCGAGTAGCCCGCCCGGACGAACGCAGGACCAGAGTCGCTGCAGGTCTTCGGCGGGATTACAAAAGTGTTCGACGACTTCGGTTGCAGTGACGAAGTCGTACTGCCTGTTCAGCGACGCCGTGTCGGGAGCATAGAACGGGTCGTAGAGGGATACGCTATGGCCGGATTCCTCGAACATTACGGAAAGCGTGGGGCCGGGACCAGAACCGAAGTCGAGTCCTGCGCTGGTTGGTAAAAGAAGAGCGTTCATCGGTTCAAAAAGGCGGCTCAGAAATCTTCGATATCCAGAATCGTCTGGAGAGTTTTCGTGAAAATCGTACTCCGCTTTTTCTTCTACCAGCGACAGATGAAAACTTTGTGGCACGAAGATCAAGCGGCAGACGTCGCAGCGGTGGTATCGTCGTAAGCGGTCTTCGTGAAACGCCGAAATCTGTGAGGCGGAGCACAACGGACATGAATCATCGATCAAGATGCCTTCCTTTCGGAGCGGTAAAAGAAAAGTCCCACGTGAACTTGCCCCCATAATAAAGTTTCGACCGTACGAGCCGCGTTGAGAGTTGATAACGATCAAAGCTTGCTCGCCACATCCCCAGACCTGCCTCCATTCTCTGAACCATCTCTGGTAAAAAACGGTGGTCGTTATCTGTCCGGAATTACCTGCCTGGACTCAGCAAATTCTCTGGGGACAAGGTTGCCCAGAGAGCTGTGTGATCGATGATTGTTGTAGTCCTGTCAACGACCATTTCGACTTGAAGCGTGTACCACTTGCCCTGCTCGACTTTCTGAAGTCTGCCTTCATCAAAGCTGTCGATCAAGCAGGGGCTTACAATGTTTCTCCATCGTCGAAGAAATGTCGGTATTCTTTTCGGCAAGGCAAACACTCGAAGAAACCAGCAGCACGCGGGTTGCGATGGAATGTTTCAGATGAAGCTCCGATGCCGATTTACCAAATTACTCCGTCGGTGATGCGGTGCTGAGCCGGCGAAGTTTCTGGAATCGTTCACCGCCGACTTCTGCCAGGTAGATGCTGCCCTCGGCGTCGATGGCCAGCATATGCGGCAGTTCAAACTGGCCAGGAGCGTGACCTCTTCCGCCAAATCGCAAATTTACGCTTCCGGATTCGTTCAAGCGAAAGATCTGGCTGGCTCGCCCATCAGCGACGAACACTTGCCCGGAAGAGTCGAGCGCGATTCCGTACGGCGCGAAGCCCGGCCAGATCTCGAGTAGTTGCCCATCCAGATCGAATACCTGAATCCGGTCGTTCTCGCGGTCACCGACGATAACTCGTTGCTTTGAGTCGATCGCGATCGAATGAGGCAGGTGAAACTCGCCAGCATTCGTGCCTCGTGTTCCCCAGTGAGTGATGAACTTGCCATTTCGATCGAACTTCATGACGCGGCTGTTGCCGTATCCGTCGGTGACGAAAATATCCCCGTTTGCAGCAAAGGCAATGTCGGTCGGCTTATTGAATTGGTCCACCCCAGTGCCAGGACGATCGATCGTCCCCAGTGTCAGCAACAGCTTTCCGGCGGGGTTGAATTTAAACACGGAGTGATGACTGGTGTCGGTCACCCACACGTTGTCGTCACGGTCCACTCGCATCCCATGTGCAGCTCCGATCAAGTCGTCGCCCCACGAACGAAGCAACTTCCCGGAAGCATCGACGCAGAGAATCGGCTTCGGGCCACGATGAAAAAGGTAGAGCTCGTCTTTGCTGTTGATAGCAACTGCCGAACACGGACCAAGCAGAACGTCGTTTGGCAGTTGAAGAAAATCATTGACAGGTTCATAGCTCGATGCTGATAACGCCGTCACCGCATGCTGACTCGAAGTCTGTTTCGAAAACGTAACCCGACCGAACGTTTCCGGAGCGTGGAAGGCTGGAGCTGACGTCGTTCCGGGTGACCACTGGCTGTGTTGCGGGTTGGCCTTTCCTCCGAGACGGTTTAGATTCAGATGCCAGACATCGCCGTCGCTGGGATGCGACCGACCGGTAACCTGTGCAAAGTTTGCAAACGGAATCGCGACTTCCAGTACCCAGCCGCCGTCCTTGTCGGTGTCGTCGTTGAGTGTCCCGTCAACGGACGTCGCGATCACAATGCCTTGCGAATTCCAGTTCGGAACTCTCTTACCGGGACCGTCCGGGTGATGTCGATCGAGAATCGCGCAGTTCACATTCATTTCGATATTGAAATAGTCAAATGGTCGATCTGAGTTTGGCGAGGTGAAAAGTTCGACGCAATCGTCTTTGTAAACAGGACTGTCGTGCTCGGTGTTCATGGCCGAGATGTGCAGATCCTCGCAGTCATAGGAAACGTAAAGAAACTGGTCATCCCATAGCATGCGGGCAGTTGTCTGTTCCTTCTTTCCGGCCTGCCACCAGGGAAACTGAAAGTCGCCGAACGAAGTCGCATTACGCCATGCCAGTTCGTCCAGCTTACCGTCGATCGTAATGTTTGAGTCCGCACGGTGAACCGTGTAACGCGGCAGTTTTGCTTCACTATTTCTCGACGAAGTGCCGGTCAGTACTTTTCGAATCGACGAGAGCAACAACTTTTCACACGGACCGGCGAACGAGTACGTCTGCTCGTACCCACCTCGGTCGGTGAAGATTCGATCGCCGCCGATGTAGCCCATCCCGCAGTCGCCGTACCCAGCAACACAAACGAAACTGTCCGGTCGCATTTCCTGAGCCGCCAACTGGAACTGCACGAAGGGCTCACCGGGTAAATGCAGCATCTGCACCTGACCAATCGAAAGACAACTGATTTCGACGGGGCGTCCTGAACGAACACGCTCAATCCACGCGAGGGCGATCGCGGCCTTGCGTGTCTGAGCTTCGCTTGCTTCCGGATCACGCAGAATCCGCCGACTTGTTGATTCTGAAAATGCATCGTCTGTGCGGAATGGAAATCGAACCGGCTCGACCACCCACTGCATCGGCTTGACGGGATGATGCTTTAGACTCGCGATGCTTTGCTCGATGCCTGTCTGCAGTCTTGCAGTTAGCACTGTGCGAGCTTCACGCGAACCGTCGTTGTACTTTCCGAAGGCAACATCACCACCGCAGCCTGTGACGTATAGTTGAAACACTCCAGTGGCTTTTTCGATCCGGTCTCGGATGATGCCTGGCACGTCGTAAGTCGCTCGCCCGTCTCCGTAAAAGCTTTGAGGATGCGACGCGTAGTAGTGCAACTGTGCAATAGGACCGCCTGAATCATGGAACGAAACAGTGCGTACCCGGGGATCAATGAGACCTTCCTCCAGCTCGCGCAATGCTGGAGAGTTTTTCGTATTACTGCCGCGTTGTTTGATGGAGCCGTCAGCGAGTTCGAGTCGACGGTTTGAGGCAACGCGTTCGACCTTCGCCTTTCCTGTTCCAATGCTCGTGACGATCTGCCAGTTGTTCTGGCTCTGGCAAATGGCAGCGTCAATCTTCTTCGATACGTAAAGAAGATACTCAGCGGAGGCGATTCGTCGTGAATCGGTTTCGGCCAACTGCAGTCGCTGAGCCGCGGTCGACATTGCGGGCGCAGTATGCTGATGGAGCGATTGCAAAGCGACATTTGAGGCCGGCACGCCAGCGGCTTCGCCGATTGCTTCTCTTAGAAAGTCGTACGATTCGTTGTGCACCTCCATCCAGTCGAGCGTGCAGATGGCGCAGGACACGCCTGAATCCTTCAGCAGAATTCCACGAGCAAGCAGCGGATGCTCGGCCGTCTTCAGAATCGGAATGAACCCCAAGCCGACCGGCTGCCCAAGTGGTGGAGTGATGTCCGCTGAGAACGTGGCAACTCGGAGTTCGTCATCAGCCAATGACTCCAGGGGACTTCGCAGGAAGCCGATGACAATCAATCCGACAAACAGATATTTCATCGCAACAAATTCCTGAATTCTGCGGACAAAGCGGAACGCTCGATCGGTGAATGTAAGGATTCTATGTTGCAGCCGCTGCGCTGGCTTGACCCGTGTCAAAACCGTGGCCTGACTGCACACGGCTCGCCTGATTGATCTCGGTTGTCCGTCGTCGCTGATCGGTCAGATCAGCTCGCTGATGACGGCACCGTGATCGATCGCAGGAATCGGGCGGCCGGAGTGGTTGTTGAAGTTGAGGTTCGGGTCAACTCCCAACACCTTGAACACGGTGTGGTGCAGGTCGCCAGGTCGCAAAGGTCGATCCTGCGGCACTTCACCCAGACGGTTGCTGGTGCCAACGACCTGTCCGCCTTTGATCCCGCCGCCGCCGATTAACACGGACAGTACATTGCCCCAGTGATCGCGGCCGGGCGTGCCCTTGCTCAGTGGAGGGCCACCATTGCCGCCGTTGTTCATTTTCGGAGAGCGGCCGAACTCGCCCATCACCATAACCAGAGTTTGGTCGAGCATGCCGCGATTTTCAAGGTCTTCGAACAGCGAACTGACCGCCATATCGACCCGTGGGAGATGACGACTCATCGTGCCTTCGTGATTCCAATGGCTGTCCCAACCGCCGAAGTGGCACGTTACAAACGTCGAGCCAGCTTCGACCAGACGCCGTGCGAGCAGCGTACTTTGTCCCCAGGTGTTGCGGCCGTAACGGTCGCGCAGTCGTGGGTCTTCTGTTGAAATGTCGAACGCCTGACGGGCACGCGATCCGGCGACCAGCTCGAAGGCCTGTCGTTCGAAACGGTCCATAGCGTCGATCATGCCCGTCTGATCCGCTTCGCGACGAAGATTGTCAAACCCCTGTAGCAGGCTGCGACGATCGTCCAGTCGATCGATCGTCATGTCTTTGGCGAGGTTCAGATTCTGGACTTTGTAAGCAGTCGAGTTGGGATCACTGCCGACATCAAAGGGATCGTATTGCCGACCAACATAGTTCGCTCCGAAGTAGCCGGGGCGAAGGCCGATGCTCATGGCGTAGGGAACGCCGACGCTGGCCGGCATGCCCGGATGACGCGAGCCGGTGACACGCGTCGCAATGCTGCCAAAGAACGGGTACTTGCCGTCGTTGCTTCCCGCGACGAGGCCGTCGTGCCCGGTCAGCATCCAGTGGCCGCCGTGGAAGTGGCCGCCCGAGTTGTGATGCATCGACCGAAGCAGCGAGAAACGATCGGCAAGTAGGGCCTGTCGGGGGAACAGCTCGGTGATGTCCATGCCGGGGACGTTGGTGTGGATCGGTTGCCACAGACCAGCGTACTCCGCGGGAGCGTCGGGCTTTGGATCGTACGTGTCGTGCTGACTCGGGCCGCCATCGAGCCAGATCAGAATTACCGATGTGTCCTTGCGATCGGCTGCGGCAGTCGCCTCCCTGGCCCGCAGCAACGCCGGCACTCCGACACTGCCGAGTCCCGCCATGCCGACCTGCAGAAAGCTACGTCGGCTGTGTCCATCACAATATGGCGATGTTTTTCCCGCGTTAATTCGGAACATGTTCAAACTCGCGTCGACAGGTGGGAATGGTCGGTGGGAGCCCGGATCGGGTGGGCGTAGTTTATCAACGTTAACCACCAAGCATTATACGGAGCGAAGAATCGAGAGATCAATGCTGAAGGAGCTTCAGGTGGCCAAAGTCGTGAGGACTTTCAGCGGGTTCTACTGTCGTCGGCAGTTGGTATCGCTCGGCAACAGCGATTGTGCCACCTTGGAAATTTCGATCGAAGGGTTCAGACTATCTGGCTGCGCACGTTTGCTAATCCAACCAGTGAGAACACCAGATGCCCGAGGAAATCAAAGTTGCATTACTGACTCACGCTGGCGGTGCGCACGTCAGCGCGTATCTCGCCGCGCTGGCCGCAACTGATCAGTGCACCTCAGTCGTGCTCGGCGACCCAGACGGTCACTTTGAGGCTGACGCGAAACGCGTATTGAAAGACAAGCTTTCCAGGTCATACAGAAACGTTTCTGAACTTCTGAAAGTTGAGCAACCGCAGTTGGCGCTGATCACGATGGAAGCCGCGATCGCTCCACCGGTTATCGCCGCGGCTATTGAAGCAGACTGCCACGTCTTCGCGGAGAAGCCGTCGTGTGTGAGTGCTGCCGACTTCGCCCCTCTGGCAACCATGGCCGATCAAAAACATCGCTTCCTGATGCTGGCTCTGGCCAATCGATTGAATCCCGAAGT